>CAZZXJ010000174.1:0-10447 GCA_964657905.1 uncultured Stigonema sp. | reverse complement strand
TAAATCAATATTTATAGACAAAAAATAGCCGCAATAAGTTAAAATCGGCTGTGATTTAGAGTAATTTGTTAGGTTTAATCAATAGGTCTACTACTTATTTATTAATGTTCCAGATGTCTAAAATGCTTTTTTATTACAGAGATGCCGTTTTATTTAAGCCTGTCATTTATCGTTGAAAAAGTTTATAAAGGTACGCTTGTCGCTTATTTTCCAGCAGTTTTGCACGCTCTACAACCTTCAGGCAGCTATGAAAATAAAGATATTTAATCTTCTAACTGTAACTCTTGCTACTTTGGGATTGCTTGCACCACCAACAAGCGCTTTTGGCTCTCACCTAGAACCTCAAACAGGCATAAAACAAGCACAGCCGTTGAAGGGTGATATTGCACATCGTAGGGAGTGGACTCAGAATCAAAGACTAGTACAGAAACTCAGATCTTGCACCAACCCCTGGCGAATAGAATTCGCGGCTATACAAACCAAGTCCCTTCGGGTTCGCAGTCCCCTACGGAGGGAAACCCTCCTTCAGGGCTGTCTCACCGCCTACGCGGACTCACAGAAAATCAAGGGTTTGAAACCCGCGAAGGCGGGTTTTGTCTGTGTAGCCGCGACTTACAGTCGCCAGGTGCAAGATGTGAGGAAAGATAAATCTGTTGCAGTCGCTTCCCAGACGACTCAGTCTAGTCAACAAAATTTAGCAAGGCAAACTTCCAAGAGTATGAGCTTTCTTGCTGGAATTTTTGTGACTTTCGTGATCATCGGCTTTATCTTAGGATGCCTTTTGCAGTATAGACAGTATAAAAAAGATTATGCTAAGCGAAGGCTTCAAATCAACCTAGAAATTGAAACTTTAGAAAAGATACGCTTCCTGCAAATTGAAAATTTAGAAAGGCTAGAGAAGATGAAGTCTGGTATTGACCAAACGATTATTCCTCAAAGAGAAAAGCAGATTGAATCCTTAGAAAGGATATGGAAGATGAAGTCTTGAGTTATAAATGAAAATATACAAATTAACGTAAAACTGTCCATGCCATTTTGCAAAAGCTAGAGATCCGCGATCGCACTCAAGCAGCAGTATTAGCTATCCAAAAAGGATTGAGATAGTACAATATCAACAGTTTTAGAATACTTACAACTTGTCCAAAGCTAGATTCAGCTTCAAAACATTGACCCCAGGCTCACCAAAGATGCCCAGAAAGCGACTATCGGTGTTTTTAGCAATCAGGGTTTCCAACTGGTTGGGTTGGAGTCCTCGGACTTTTGCTACATTGGCAATTTGTGTTCTGGCGGCTTCGGGGGTGATGTGAGGGTCAAGGCTGGAACCAGAGGTGTAGACTAAATCGGCAGTAGGCTGTATATTGGCTTTTTTTAGATGATTCAGGTCTCCCTCAAGCCGTTTGCTAGGGTCGGGGTCATCTTTGCCTTTGATGCGATCAAGCAATGCTGGATTACTGGGAGCCAGGTTGCTAGCACCAGACACCCCAGTTTTCAGCACTCCGTCCTTATCGTTTTTAGGATCTGCCGTGCTGTAGTTGTTGGTGCTGGGGCGACTGTTGAAATAGCGACTTGTTGTGAAGGGCTGACCAATTAAGGCAGAACCGACAACTTGACCTTGGGCATTTTTGAGCAGACTGCCATTTGCTTGAAATGGAAACACAATCTGCCCAAAGGCAATCATCCCGAGGGGATAGATAATAGCGCCGATCACCCAGAGTACTAAGGTAGAACGAATAGCTCTGCTTGCTTCACGTGTAAAACTCATCAGAATTTCTCTCCTATTTTTGCAACACAACCCCCTACCGTCCAGTTGCCAGTTGAAATGCTTCGGCTATCGGTCCTAATGCTAAAACCGGAAAAAACGTCAGTACTCCCAGGATGAGAATAGTGGCAGCTGTCACCCCCGTAAACAGGCGAGTATCTGTTTGCAATGTGGCATTGCTCGTAGGTACAGATTGTTTGTGAGACATACTGTCGGCTAAAAGCAGCAGGGCAATGATTGGGAGATATCGTCCCAAAAAGAGGGTGAGTGCGGTAGTCAAATTCCACCATAAGGCAGTGGGTGCAGGTTGACTATTTCCTAAGCCAGCCATCCCAGAACCATTGCCAGCAGCAGCTGAGGCATACTCGTAGACCACTTGGGTTAAACCGTGAAAGCCTGGATTGCTAATGCCTGACAAAGTATTGGGACTCGTAAGGGTGATAGCAGCAGGAATCAAAATCAACAGGGGGTGGATGAGTAGGATGATGCTAGCCAGGGTGATTTCCCTCTTCTCAATCTTGCGTCCCAAAAATTCTGGGGTACGCCCGACCATTAAGCCAGTGAGGAACACCGTCAGAATCACGTAGATCAATAGGTGAGCAGTTCCGGTTCCTTCAGCGCCAAAGATAGCCTGAATAAACATGTTCATCAGGGCGGAAAAATCACTCCCAGGCATGAGGGAATCGAACGCTGCGTTAGACGAGCCAGTCATGGTGCCAGTGGTAGCCATTGCAAATAGTGCCGTTTGCGCCCATCCCAGTCTGACTTCTTTTCCTTCTAAATTTGGCTGCTGGAATCCCAAGAGGGAATTGACAAGGGGATTACCTTGGTATTCACCCACCGCACTGACTCCAAGCAAAACAACAAAGATGGCAAATATCATCCAGTAAAGCAACCAAGTTTGCTTTTTGTTACCAATGAACACCCCATAAGTATATATAAAAGCCGCAGGAATGCAAAGTTGACCTACTACTTCTAATAAATTGGAAGCACCATTAGGATTTTCATAAGGGTGGGCAGAGCTAGCGGCAAAAAAACCGCCCCCATTCCCTCCTAGCATCTTGATCATCTCAAAATGCGCCACGGGTCCGGTAGCAATGGTTTGAGTTGCCCCCTCCAACGTTTTCAATGTTACCGGACCTGCTAGCGTTTCAGGTACACCCGTCATCAGTAACAACACCGTACCCACAATCGATATTGGTAGTAAAACCCGCGTAATAAAACGAGTTAAATCAACATAAAAATTTCCCAATGGTCTGCCGGTCAAACCTCGAATGAAGGCAATCCCCACCGCAGCGCCAGTTGCAGGAGCAACAAAAAACAAAAAGCCCAAAGCCGCTATCTGGGATAGATACGACATGGTTGTTTCGCCGGAGTAGTGTTGGAGGTCGGCAGCCACCAAAAATGATATAGTTGTGTGCAAAATTGTATCCCAAGTCGGCATCCCTAAACCTGTTGGATTCAGAGGCAACCTGGCTTGAAACATTAGTAGGAGAAAGACCAAAATCGCCATTGCCGAATTGCTGATTAGCACTGCTATTGCATACTGCCAACCCGTCATATTCTTTTCAGGTTCAGCACCGCCTAGCAGGTAAATTCCCTTCTCTATGGGCGTCATCACCGAATCTAAGAATGTTTTTCTTAAGAGAAAGACGTTAGCTAAATAACTGCCCAAAATAGGAGTTAACACTACTACAAGGAGTAGGGTGAGAGCGATTTGAAAAAATCCCTGTAACATGAATTAGAAAAATCCTGATGACTAATTTCCTAAACTACTTAAATAATTAAATAAAAAACTGCTGCTGTTTCAGTCAACAATTAGCAGAAAATAGCTATCTATGTTAAAGTTCTCTGTAATACGTAGTAAAGTCGCCCTACTTGCTTTGCTCTTTAGTTACTAGTAGTCCACCAACGAAACTTTGAAGGGTTCGTAGGCTTCAACCCTCGCGTTCTTGAGGACTAAAGTCCTCACTACGAACAAATCATCATAAACCAAGCATTGTTGCTTTGGTGGACTACTAGTCTACGACAGATAAAATATTTTTTAAAACATCTATCTGTTAGCATATTTTTTTATGGTCAGTTTGTTGTACAGACTACCAATCCTCAATTCTCAAGTTTATAGTCAACTAAATTCGATACATACCCTATAATTTATTATGCAATATTTTCTGTTGAAAATAGGAAATAATTAATATTTATTACTAGTAATCTACGGGTATTTATATCTAAGAATATATTTTTCATCCCACATTCCGCAATTCAAGATGTCACACATTAATACTTCAATAAATTTTACGAAAAAGCACTTATTTAATTAAGTATTAATACTGATATTTACTAGGCTTTTAGCGATCGCTATTCAACTACCATTAGCCCAACAAAGGGGGAACGGCCGTTCGCCCCTACCACTGTGCTCTATTTACCTGAAAATTGCTGTAATTGATAAATTATAATTCACATTCTTAAGAATGCCATTGCCAACTTCAATAGGGAGGTTTACTCCCCATCTGACTTTTTCGGGTTGCTCCCAATCATTTCAGCATAAGATTTAAGGGCAAACGGTCGTGTTGAATTAAGTCTTGATAAGTTTCGCGCTCTAGGATAACGCTGGCTTTTCCATTGGATACTAAAACCGCACTCGGTCGAGGTATCCGATTGTAATTAGAGGATTGACTGTAATTGTAAGCACCTGTACACATGGCAACAAGTATATCTCCTGGTTCTGTTTTAGGTAACCGGATATCCTTGAATAGGATATCTCCAGACTCACAATGTTTACCTGCAATAGTTACAGTTTCTGTTAATAGAGCAGACATTCGGTTAGCGACAACAGTTTGATTGGTTGCCTGATAAGTGATTGGACGAGGATTGTCTGACATACCTCCATCAACTGCCAGATATGTCCGAATCTGCGGGACTTCTTTTCGACTTCCAAGAGTATAGGCTGTGACACCAGCATTACCAACTAAGGATCTACCAGGTTCGCACCGTAGCTGAGGGAGGGGAATCTGGTATTTTCCACAAGCAGCGACAATAGCTTCACTGATTATTTTTACCCAGACTTTAATACTAGGAGGAATTTCGGTTTGAGTATAGCGGATACCTAAACCACCACCGACATTGAGAGCCTTAATTGGTAGCTCGTAGTCTAAGGCTTTAACCAACCACTGCACCATAGTGTCAGCGAGATGGCGATAGGGTTGTAGCTCGAAAATCTGAGAACCGATGTGTGCATGTAGACCAACACAGGATAGATAAGAGTTGTGGCGAAGAAAGGCAAAAATTTCATCTATTTGACTTGGATCGAAACCAAACTTAGAGTCGAGTTTACCAGTGAGTATATACTCGTGGGTATGACACTCGATGGCTGGAGTTAGTCGCAGCATGATTTGAAGTGGTTTCTGAATAGAAGCAGCTTTGGCTATGTCGGTCATTGTGTATAATTCTAGCCAGTTATCTACAATAACGGTGCCACCAACCTCCATCGTTAGTTTTTGCTCCTCAAAAGACTTGTTATTACCATGAAGGTAGAGCATTTGAGGACTAATACCTGCTTGTAAGGCAGTGTAGAGTTCGCCACCCGACATCACATCGATTCCTAATCCTTCACTTGCTACAATTGCACAGATAGCCTGACAGCTCCAAGCTTTTGAAGCATAGAAGACCTGAGATTCGCCTGGATAGTATTGCTTAAATGCATCTCTATACTGACGACAAGCTGTTCGTAAGGTCTCTTCGTCTAATATATAGAGAGGAGAGCCAAACTGCTTTACTAAAACCACAACGTCACAACCGCCAATTTCTAGATGGTCTCGTTGATTTATCTGTGCTGTAAGGGGGAGAAGTTCTTGGTTCGGCGATCCAGGACAAGTTTTGTGAGGTAAATAGGATTTCCCAGAACTTAGAAACTCGACGGATTGAGGTGACATCATAAAATAAGTGAGGTAAAATTTGTTTTTGATGAATTTGTGGAGTTGATGGAGAAGACAAAGATAAGCGCGGAAATATCTACGCTGGGATCTGAATTTTCTCACTACCAGCAAGCCCAAAGGTAGCGTGAATTGCTTGTAAAGCCTTAACACCTTCCGCTTGTGCCACGACACAGCTAATTTTGATTTCTGAGGTGGCAATCATTTGAATATTAATTTCGTGCTGTGCTAACGCCTCAAACATTTCAGCCGCAACGCCTGGTTGTCCCACCATGTCCGCACCCACAATACTTACCTTGGCGATCGCTGCATCCAAAATAACTTCACCCCATCCAAAGAAAGCTGCTGCTTCTGCCAGGGTTTCCCGTGCAAATTCCGCATCTATGCGTGCAACAGTGAAAGCAATATCGCGCCTGGGAACACTATCAATCACCCGACAGCGCGGTGATTGGATAATCATGTCAACACTGATTTTATGCTGCGCTAATAGACCAAATAATGAAGCTACCATTCCTAGACGATCTGGTACTTGACGAACTGCAAGACGGGCTTGGTTCAGATCTAGGGCGACGCCACGGACGGGGGAAGTGGGGAGTAGGGAGTAGGGGAGACCACAACGTGTTCTGGTCGAGAGAGTTGAGGCGACTGGCGTACTAGGGAGTAGGGAATAGGGGGAGGATGCTGCTTCCCTATCTTCCTCATCTCTCCTATCTCCTATCTCAAAGGCTTGACGGAGTGCTACAACGGCGAGATCGCACTCTTGTGCATCAATCACACAACTAATTTTCACTTCTGAAGTGGAAATCATCTGAATGTTTACCCCGGCGTCTGCGAGGGTGGCGAACATCTTGGCAGCCACGCCAGGACGTCCGATCATTCCGGCGCCTGCGATGCTAACTTTGGCAATATTTTGTTGTACCTTGACCTCGGCGAGTTCTGCTTCGGCTCCCTGATAAGAGCGCAGAACAGCGACGATTGCCGCTGCGACAGCTTCTGCCCGTTTTAAACTCGGTGTCCTCACGGTAAAAGCAATGTCGTTTGTATTACCTTCATGTATCGACTGGATAATTAAATCTACGTCCACATTCTGACGGACAATTTTTCCAAACAACCGCGCTGCTATGCCTGGTTTGTCTGGTACTTGTAGCAGTGCTATCCTCACTTGGTGAGTATCAAATGTGATATTATCTACTGAGCGATCAATCTCTAGATTAATTAATGAGCGCGGCTGTGGTTTTGGGGAAAGGACCCAAGTACCAGGCTCATCTGTCCAGCTAGAACGGACCACCAAGGGAACACCATAGTTGCGGGCAATTTCCACTGCACGGGGATGCAGTACTTTCGCCCCTAAGCTGGCAAGTTCGAGCATTTCATCGCTGGTGATTTCATTCATTAGCTGTGCCTCTGGAATCAAACGGGGGTCTGTAGTGAAAATGCCTGGGACATCTGTATAAATTTCACAATAATTCGCATGTAATGCTGCTGCCAGAGCCACTGCTGAAGTGTCACTCCCGCCACGTCCCAAGGTAGTTATTTCCCATTCTGCAGCGTTGGTTATACCTTGAAAGCCAGCCAATACAACCACTTTCCCCTGATTTAAATGCCGCATAATACGCTCAGTTTCAATATGCAAAATCCGAGCGCAGGTGGGTTCCGTTTCAGTAACAATTCTTACTTGAGCGCCTGTGAGGGAAATTGCTGGTTGTCCCAACTCTTGCAATGCCATACTAACTAAGGCAATGGATACTTGCTCACCAGTTGAAAGCAGCATATCCACTTCTCGACGGCTAGGATTTTGAGAGATGAGGTGCGCTAGTTCGACGAGTCCATCAGTGGTTTTACCCATCGCGGAAACTACGACTACCAGGGAGTTTCCTGCTTTAACAGTCTTACAGACGCGCTGTGCCACGGCTTGAATCCGCTCTGCTGAACCGACAGATGTGCCACCGTATTTCTGAACTATGAGCGCCATAACTTTATGCAATCAATTGTGCTTGGTAAATCAACAATTAAATCGATGTGCGATCAACTCTAACTGCATTTGCTCTCTTAAATCCCTCTTGCAATGCCACTAAGCAACCCTCTTAAAAGTTGCAGTAGCAGTATCGCTAACATTGGGGAAATGTCAAGAGTACCACCCAGAGGCGGAATAACTGAACGGAACACTTTTAAAAAGGGTTCTGTCAACTGACTTAAAATCGAAAATGGTGGAGCTAACCAATTGATATTTGGGAACCAGCTTAGGAGAACCCGAATCACAAGCATATACATATAAATGGTTATAAAATTAACCAATGTATTCATCAGTAAAGCGACTGAGTGACTCATGGAAGTGGAGGTTTCCTACTAAATTAAAATGGTAATAGTGAATTGAATTTGATTGAGCCGAGACTAATTATTAAACACAAATTTCATCCGACGCTGCTCCCGAATAGTAAAATAAAACCTAGATGTGCGTCAACGTCAGGACAAACGCGACTATCCAGTAACTGGACTTTCAAACATGGTGATGATTTTAGTTGGGAAATACTGAATTAAGCTAACTTAATCAAGCTTTCTTTTATTAATGTATTGCTCTTATTAAAAATCATCAATATATCCCTATGTATATCTGGGGAATCTTTCTATTTATCTAAAATCACATCTTGCACCAGTTGCAATAACGCTATTTTTGTAGGTGGGCATCGCCCACCATTGAACGAGAGAGCCTATTTTTGCATTGGTGGGCAGTGCCCACCCTACCCTCCCTATGGAATGGTGCAAGATCTCAGTAAAGATACTTTCTCTCGGTTTCATTAGTTATGCCGGAGAAGATAAGCTCTAAGTTTAGGTTGAATATATATCTGGAAATACATTTTTTATTTTAGTCAATTCTGGTGGGATGTAAAGGTGATCGCACAGACCGAAGATGGAAAGTTTCTGCATCGTTAATTTGCCAATACCTGGGTGGGCACCACAGTGGGCCAGCGCCTTTGTTTGGCTTTCGCTGTTTTCTGGGTGTGTTCAGAAAATGCCCGATTGTATGCGATCTCTAGCTTACGGGTAGCCGCTTGGGCAAGCCACTGGTTGTAAGCTTCAAAGGATTCAACGTACACATCTGCTTCCATCAGGGCGAAGTAGGTGCCACTGAATTGGGAATCTCTCAGGCGATATTTGCCCGCACGCATTGGCTTCAACATCAAGGAAATAGTACGGTTGGGGATGATGTCCTGCTTGATGCGGAACTCAGGGACGTAGAAACCGTGGAGAACGTCCTCCGACTTCATCGCCAAGTGGGCGATCCGATTTGTTGGCAGGTGCAATTCTGTACTGGTGACATTCTTACCCGGATAGCGGAAAGACCAAGCCCACTGCTTCGCGACAACCTCAATCTCTTCACCAACAGGTTTGGTATCGTTGCCGAGTGTTGCGGTTGCGGCGTCAGCAGGTTCAGTTTCCAAGGGCATATGCAGATGCACTATCGGCGGCAGACCTTGGATATCGATTTGCTGATAAATTTTGTAGCTTTGACCAGCGATCCACAATACCAGCAGAGTCGGGATCACTGTCCAAAGAATCTCCAGTTTCACATTGCCTTTAACAGCGCGACCATTGCTGAAGTCTCCCTTTGGTGCTCGACAGGTAAGTATCGAATACCCGATAATGCCGACGATCCCAAGGAATATGAACGCTCCAAGCGCGACCATAAAGCTAAACAGATCATCGATCCGCTTTGCTTCTGCTGTTCCTTGAGGAGGCATCCAGGAGTAGGCTTGCTGTCCAATCCAATAGCTAGCAACAATAATCGCCGCTACAAAAGTAGCTAATAGGAGCGTGTTTAAAATTTTCTTCATAAATAGAACAACATCTGGCTTACTTCAGTAGCAAATTGGGGTTTTTATTCTGCCAATGTGTTCTAATCAGGTCTTTTTACAGTGCGGCGACTAGCAGCCAGAGACTTGGCTTCAATGAAGATGTGCTTTACCTCGGGGTGATGAGTACGAATGGTTTCTTCCAGACGACTCACCGCTAATGCCACCTCCTCTGATGAAAGCTGGATGTAGAAGTGAATTTCCAAGTTGAGCAACACTTCGTCAGGACCGAGGTGCATTGTCAGTGTACGCATCACCCGCTCCACGGCAGGCTCATCTGCCGCCAGTCTGCGGATATTGTTCACTGTCTCAATGTCAGCACTTTCACCTATCAAAAGTCCTTTACTTTCATAAGCTAGCACTATGGCTACTACAGCCAGAATGACGCCAATGACAATGGAAGCGATGCCGTCGAAGGCAGGATTGTGGAACTGATGCCCTAAGAAAATACCTACAAAGGCGACCACTAGACCCAATAGAGCGGCAGAGTCCTCAAACAGTACGGTGAAGACGATCGGGTCTTTACTGGTGCGTACTGCCTCCCAAAAGTTCTTTTCTCCCTTTGTAGCCAACAATTCTGTGAAGGCAACCTTCCAGGAAAAGCCCTCAAAGACTACCGAGAAACCCAGCACGACGTAGTCCCATGTGGGGTCCTTTAACGGTTTTAGGTTGAGCAAATGGGTGACGCCCTGGTAAATAGATATGCCACCACCAACGGTGAAAATCATCATGGCGACAATTAGGGTCCAGAAATAGAGTTCCTTGCCGCGACCAAACGGATGGTTTGCATCTGCTGGCTTTTGGCTCATGTGAATTCCCAGCAGCAGTAGCAGCTCATTGCCAGTGTCCGCCAGAGAATGAATACCCTCTGACAACATAGCTGAGCTGCCACTGAGAGCAGCGGC
>CAZZXJ010000173.1:6553-10472 GCA_964657905.1 uncultured Stigonema sp. | reverse complement strand
CACGGAACGTATTTATGACTTACGCATTGACAGAAATAGTCTTGTATGCAGTGGTTTCGGTAGGGCTGCGAAGCACAATATTCATTTGGGTAGACCACCTTACCGTAGGGGCGCGGTTTCCGCGCCCTTACCATGTGGTCAATTCTACGAGATGAAACGACCGAATTCCGTTATACACATGATGCTCAAGAGCGTATAGTGCGTAAGTTCTAGTATTGTAGCAGTTCCTATCAAGCTCAACAAATACACAAAAAATTAGCCAAGAGGTAAAACCCCCTGACCAAATTACAACTAAGTTCTAAAACACACAACCACACACACATAGTGAGGTCTATAACTATTTTAAACATATTTTCCGCTTTTGGTCTATAATATCTACCAGTTTGATGATTGTCCCTGTTGAGGCGATCGCTCAAATTTCGCTGCCAGCAACAGCCGGAAATGATGCATCATTAATTATGGTGCTTCTATTTGTGCAAATTCTTATGCAACAGATATTTCCCGGCGAAGTTTTCGCAAACACTGCTGATTTTGACACTAGTATTCGTCAGATGATGCCGCGATATGACGAGATGCTTACGGTCATTAGCCGTTCTCTACCTTCCACCAGTCCGCGCATCCTGGAACTAGGCTGTGGTACAGGAGAACTCAGTCTCAAGATACTTAACCGTTACCCTGATGCCCAAGTTATTGCCTTGGACTACTCTCCTCGAATGCTGCAATTTGCCCAAGGTAAAATCACAGCATCTGGATATCAACAAAGGTGGACTGGTATAGAAGCTGACTTTGGCAACTGGGCAAATAATCCAGAAGCATTAGACATTGGCACGGAATTTGATGCTTGTGTGTCATCCTTAGCAATTCATCATCTCAAGGATGAAATGAAGTTAAAGCTATTTCAGAGAATTCGTGAAAGCCTCAGTCAGTCAGGCTGTTTTTGGAACGCAGACCCGATCCTACCAGAATCACCTGCTTTAGCAGAAGTCTATAAGGCCACAAGAGAGGAATGGGTAGCGCAACAAGGAACCACCCTGACAGAGATTCGTAGTAAAGTTGGGGTCACGACTGCATATGGGTACTCCAATCAAGACCAGCTAGCTACCCTAGATGCCCATTTGCAAATGTTATCAAAAGCTGGGTTTGAAACAGTGGCAGTGCTTTGGAAATATTACGGGTTATCGGTGTTTGGTGGCTGGGTGCGCTGATTTTAGATTTTAACCGCAGATGGACGCAGATGTACGCGGATAATTTTCTGTTTTAGAATTGTTACTTGCCTTGGGAGATCAAGATGCTAAAAATGCTGTTATGCAGGATACTAGCTTCAAAGTACCCAGTGAGGGTACTGTCAAGTCTCAATAGATTTGAAGAAAATACAAGGTAGAAAATTACTTTAACAACACAAACTAAAGATTTGCTGTTTGGCGCAGAAAACTGCTCCTTGCAATAGTGGAGTCAAAGCCGATTGCATGCAATTAGTTAAAAAAGGAAAACATTTTAAATGGCTCGAAAAAAGAAAAAATCCACTGGGTTTGGGTCTGATCATCAACTTTACGACCGATGCCCTATCTGTTGTATCGTCCCACCCCATATGCTGGAACATGTTGTCCTGAATGGCGAACAGCACATGCGTGAGTGGGCTTTTCACACATTAAGCATTTCGGCACAATTTCTTGGACGGCGGCTGGCAGTAGGTGGTATTACGTTCATGCCCCAACCAAATGAGAAGCGCCGCACTATCTACAATGCTAAAAATAGTGAAAACCTACCAGGCGATCTAGTCCGTGCCGAAGGCGATCCTCCCTGCGGTGACGAAGCAGCGAACGAAGCCTACGACAGTGCTGGGGCAACCTATGACTTTTATCATGAGGTGTTTCAGCGCAATTCTGTTGATGATAAGGGGCTACGTTTAGACTCTACCATACATTATGGTGTGAAGTATGATAACGCCTTTTGGAATGGCAGCCAGATGGTATATGGTGATGGCGACGGAGAAATTTTTCAACGCTTTACCAAGTCTGTTGATGTCATTGCCCATGAGCTAACTCACGGCGTAACTCAGCATGAAGCTGGTTTATTATATACTGGCGAATCCGGGGCGCTGAATGAGTCGTTTTCCGATGTCTTCGGTTCCTTAGTGAAACAGCGAATCAAAAATCAGACTGTGGATCAGGCGGATTGGATCATTGGGCAAGGTCTATTTACAGAGAAGGTCAAAGGCGTGGGTATTCGCTTATTGAAAGCGCCAGGGACAGCCTATGATGACTCAGTTTTGGGTAAAGACCCCCAACCAGCCCATGTGAAAGACTTCTACAAAGGTACTAAGGATCACGGTGGGGTACATATAAATTCAGGTATTCCTAACTATGCCTTTTACCTAGCAGCAAAGGACATTGGCGGTCATGCTTGGGAGAAAGCTGGAAAAATCTGGTACAAAACTTTACGCGAACGCCTGCGTCCAAACGCGGATTTTAAACAGGCTGCCAACACAACTATCCAAGTTGCTGGAGAACTTTACGGCGCAGGAAGTAATGAGCAAAAAGCGGTACAAAACGCTTGGCAAAAGGTAGGGGTTATGTGAAGTACCCCCCTCATTCCCCCCGTTTCGGGGGGATATTCCATGAAAACCCTATCCCCCTTGTGGATAGGGTTCTCCTGACTCCTTTCATCCCTAAGGGACGTTTCACTGTTAAAAATAGAAAATAAGTAAAGGATCATTCGTAAAATTTATCAGTTAGGAGTTAGAAGTCTGATGGACGCGATGGAATTTTTTCAGCTAAGTGCTGGTAGGTGGCATTCTTCTCGCACAACTCATCACCTGGCATTCAAACGTTCTGAGTTGGGAGACTCTGACATTCAGGTAGAAACCTTGGCTGCTGATCATCCAGAAATCATTGCACTGTGCGAGTTACATCAGATTGACCCCACCCTGTCAATAGGTGGGTCCCGTGTGAATTGGCTAGGCACTATGGCTTGGGACAAAGAGGGTGATGAGAACCATGAGGGCACAACCGTGTTTGCGATCGTGCCTGATGCTGATCACCCTAGGCAAGGTAGGTTACTCCGTGAGAGAGGCTACGCGGAAATTATGCCTGTAGTCGGTCTCTATCACTTGGATGAAGAAGATGCGCTGGTGTTGACAACCGACTATGAAACAATGAGTTCCATTGAGCGATTCTGGTTTGCCAACCCAAATCTCCGACTCCGAACCAGCACAGTAAAACGGTTTGGCGGCTTTAGCACCGCATCGTTTTGTACTGAAGCCCGTGTTGCTACTGACGCAAAGGGTTCAAGTACACAAGAGGTTACCCACAAGCAAGGGCAGGATATGTTGGAAACAACAGAGTTTTATTCAGTTTTGGGTTGGTGAATTATTCTGCTAGTGGTGATGCATTTACTCGCGGCTTAGAGTATCTGCAAATGGTACAGCGCCTTGCCCTAGAACCAAAAATGGTGGATGTGATGGATAACCTGCGCGATCGCATCCTCATTTGCATCTGGGTTGGCAACAATATTGACAGGGTTAACACTCAGCTCAGTGCTTGTCTCCAAGCCTGTCATGAATGCTTTCATCCCCAACAGCGTCGAAGAGTGCAAATTTTTGCAGTTCCTCTAGCGCAACCCTTTGGGATTGATGGTCTATGCAACATTTTGACGACCCCAACCACGATTCTCGTTGATGTCGGTCGAGTTGTACCACAGGATTGGTTGCGCGTAGTCGCCCACGAATACGCCCATGCCCATTTAGGTGAGTCTGGTCATAGTCAGAACTTTGCCAGGGTCCTGTCTCATGTGTGTTTGGGACTGGGATTGGAACCACCCTTTTGGGAACCAGGAATGGAAGCACGTTTGCGTAGTTGGCCTCACTGTCAATCAACTATAGACCCTCTGGCATTTTGGATTGGGGCATAGGGCATGGGGC
>CAZZXJ010000173.1:0-6543 GCA_964657905.1 uncultured Stigonema sp. | reverse complement strand
GGAGGGACGGGAACACAGAGCCGCCTTTCGTTAAATTTCGTGAAATTCTATCAGAATTATGCAATTCTGCTCACGCTACTCCCTTAATATGTGATTTGAAGTTGTTAAATTTCATTAACATCACGGAGGTTTAATTAATGACACTTCCTCTGTTAAAATATGCCCCTTCTAGCCAAAATCAGCGTGTTGCTGGATATGAAGTAGGAGGTGATGAAAAGCCTTGGATTTACTCCACGGATAACCTGCTCGACTCTTCGGAGTTGGATGTTCTGATCGGAGCAGCATACCGTCAGATATTCTTTCATGCTTTTGCTGTAGATCGCCAACGCTTCCTTGAATCCCAGCTCCGCAACGGACAAATCACGGTGCGGGACTTTATTCGTGGGTTGGTGCTTTCCGATACCTATCGGAAAAGCTTCTACGATCTCAACAACAACTATCGCTTTGTAGAGCAAACCGTGCAGCGGGTGCTGGGACGTAAGGTTTACAATGAGCGAGAAAAAATAGCTTGGTCAATTGTGGTTGTTAACAAGGGGATTAAAGGCTTCATTGATGATTTACTCAACAGTGAAGAATACCTGGACAACTTTGGCGACTCCACAGTTCCCTATCAACGGCGTCGGGTGCTACCTAGTGGCACTATAAGTGAGTTGCCCACTAACATCGAATTGCCGCGCTACGAAGCATATCATCGCGCCAAGCTAGGCTTCCCACAAATCATTTGGCAAACCGAAGTACGTCGCTACATCCCACAAGACAAGAAGCCCAAGGC
Organism: uncultured Stigonema sp.; assembly: GCA_964657905.1. Classification (GTDB taxonomy): domain Bacteria; phylum Cyanobacteriota; class Cyanobacteriia; order Cyanobacteriales; family Nostocaceae; genus Stigonema. Next base: position 5,771 of record CAZZXJ010000173.1, on the reverse strand, counting down.
TGGCGATCCGGTTAATTTCTTGTCTATGGCCAAGAGTATCGATGCTCAAGGTAACCCCCCACAAAGGGTTTCGCCATTCAACATCGATATTGAAAAGTCTGTGCCTTATCGCAAACTGCAAGGGGTTAGGTAACCATTTTTCGTCTACTGCTAGTTTTTCTGTTTGAATGATTGTTTGGCGCGCATAAGTTTTGGGTAATGTAGGAGTTTCATTGGGTATACCTAATGGGACATACAATATCCCATGGTTTATGCGCGCTAGTCTTTAGATGGATTTGGGATTTTAAACCGCAGATGGACGCGGATAGAATCGACACTGAGTAGCTGAACAAAAGTGAAAGGTGTTATTTTTGTAGGGCAATTCGTTGTCGCAGTATTTCTAACAGCTTCGTAAACTCTATAGGAGGGGTAGCGGTGACTTGTATGGAAGTCCCAAACACTGGATGTTGCAACGTAAGTCGCCAAGCGTGGAGTGCTTGACCAGGCAAATTTACCCCAACCGAACGACCAGAACTATAAACGGGGTCGCCAACAATGGGATGACCTATTTGGGCGCTGTGGACGCGAATTTGATGGGTACGTCCGGTTTCTAGTTGGAAGTGCATTAACGTATAGTTGCCTAATCGTTCTTTGATTTGCCAATGAGTTACGGCAAGGCGTCCGCCCTTTTCTACAGGGACAACTGCCATTTTCTTGCGGTCAACTGGATGGCGACCGATGGGCAAGTCTATAGTACCGCGTTCTGTTTTGGGAGCACCGTGGACAATTCCCAGGTATTCTCGCCGTGCGGTTTTAGCTTTTAGTTGCATTTGCAAATGTTTATGGGCAACTTCTGTTTTGGCAATAGCGATCGCCCCTGTTGTATCCTTATCTAGTCGATGGACAATTCCCGGACGTTGGATTCCCCCAATTCCTGGTAAGTTGGGGCAGTGGGCTAAGATGGCGTTCACCAATGTCCCATCTGGATGACCGGGTGCGGGATGGACGACTAACCCAGCAGGTTTGTTGAGAATGAGTAGGGAGTCGTCTTCGTAGAGGATGTCTAGGGGAACATCTTCTGGTTGTAGTTCGAGAGGTTCGGCATCTGGTATTTTTAAGGTGATGCGATCGCCTGCTTTGACAGTTATCTTTTTGGATGTACAGATTTTGTCGTTGAGTTGGACGTTACTTTGTTCTATTAACTGTTGGATACGAGATCGGGATAGGTCTGGTAAGTGTTGGGAAAGGTAGCGGTCTAGGCGATCGGTGTTGTTTTCTACTTGTAAAGTATAGAAATTCTCATTTAGGTCTAACACATCTTTTGTCAGTAAGTATAGTATTACTACTATGAGCGAAGTGGTTTATATGTCAATACGGTTCCGTTAAAGGTGATCGGCGAGAATTTTATGCCGTGTAGAGACGCGATTAATCGCGTCTCTACATAGGTTGACCGTAGGTAAACAACTACAGCAAGCGTATTGGTTTATATGTGTGAATCCCAATTAGGGATTGAAATCTTCTGGATTAATTCCTCGTTCTTGAAGTAAGGTGCGGAGAGCTTGCAGTTGGGCTTCAGCTTGTTGTGCTCTTGCTTCCGCCTGTTGTGTCCGTTGTTGTTCTTGCTCTCTAGCTTCCGCCTGTTGTTCATAGGTAAGAAACCGCTGTCCATCAGGACGGTAAATCTCAAGTTCACCATCTGACAACACAAAGCGTATACCTAAACGGGGACTTACCCATCCTACCATTTGCTCAATTTCTGCTAATTCATCACCAGAACGTAGCCAGCCTGTCAACTCACTTTTGTCTGGGTCGTACAGATAGTATTCTTCCACGCCATAGCGCTCATAAAACTTGTATTTACCAATCATCTCTTTAGCGCTATTACTGGGGGAGAGAATTTCAAACACCACTTGTGGCGGAATGTTGTCTTCTTCCCATTGTAAGTAAGAACCTCGGTCTCGTTTTGGTCTGCCAAAGACAATCATGACATCAGGTGCTTTGCGGGTGACGTTATTGCCTTTTATGGCATACCACAATAAGTCGCCTGCGACGAAAACGTTAGGGTCATTGGCAAACAGCAGATCTAAATTTTTTTTGATGAGTACAATCAATTCAAATTGTTTTGTGTTGTCTGCCATTGGCTGACCGTCGCTTTCAGGATAGATGATGTCTTTTTGGGTGGAAGATGACAGTTGGGTGACCATGGTTGTGTGTGGTGTTGGGCGGGTAGGGTTATTTATTTTAACGAACCGCAGAGGGCGCTGAGGTAGCAGAGGGAGGAAGAGAGGAATTTAGCGCAATAATACAGTTGAGATAAGTATTAACCTAGTGTTCGTAGTTGCGCTTTAGCGCATAAATTCGCGATTTTATGCTCTAAATAGAAGAGTTCCATTACTTGTCGCACCCGGGGTATTAGTAGATAATTTTATTGCCTGTATAAAGTACTATACAAGCAATATGTATAGTACTTAATGAAACCAAGTAATCTTAGCTAAATTTTAGATAAATTCAGAGAAATTACTCTAGTTTTCTAGAAAAGCTCTATGCCATAAATAGCTTAAATAGCTTCTGGATAGATTGCTATTAAATTCAAACCTGTATTAAAGGTCACAATGATATGAAAAAACATAAGAAAGCAGGTGTTGCTGCTGCCGCAGGTCTAGCAGGTGGTGGCGCTGGAGTAGTTGGTGCAATTTCAGCATCTGGTAGTGTTGCTGGTCTGAGTGGCGCTGGAATAACTTCTGGATTAGCGGCGATCGGAGGGGGAACCATGCTAGGAGGTCTTGCTGTAACAGTTGCCGCCCCAGCAACATTAGCAGTGGTAGCTGGATATGGTGCTTACAGACTTTGCAAAAAGTTCCGCAAAAAGTTCATGTAATAAAGCCAATAAAACTGTGAAACCCTAATTTCAGTTAATTAAGGATAATTTTGCCGCCATTGCAAGCAATTCCTTTATTTTGAATGTCATTTAAAGCATAAAGTGACCGCAAAAGAATTGCTGGAATGCTTATTATTCCGTTGTGCAGAATTAGCGAGTGATCGCATTTAAATTGCTCAAACACTCTTAATAGTTAGGTTCTGCTGTGCGGTCACTTTATGCTTTAATTTTGACCACTTTATCCTTTAAATTACAATTTTTTGTGTATAAGTTAAAACAAAACGGCAATATTATGCTTCCACCGACACAACAATATTTTCAGCCAATCTTGCCCTAAGTGACAGTTTCGCGCTTATCCAACCCAAGATGTGAAATAATTTTTTTCCACATCATCTCCTATTTCGGTAGGGCTGAAACCCTTGTTTTTACGTATGTTCCCGAAAGTTTGCGATTTACTGAAAGTGTCGAACATAGGTAATCATGCGGAAGACGTTAAAAGACGGCAGCGAGGATGATGAAATCATTTATGGCTAATAATTTAGGAGCATTTAGTTAATTAATGGTTTCATTTTACCCGGGTCAGAAAGCTAATGAACTTGCTAAAGGCGCTCAAGAGCGATATGAACGTGCTATTCAATGGTTGAAAATCGAGGAAGAAGCTACAAACAAGTTAGCAGAGGAGTATGGTCAACTCCAACTCCGGGTCATAAAAGACACAATTAAGCGTTTTGTTGACTTTGTTGAACGCACTGGTAGGAAAGTTTCTGAAAGCGAGAAGCGACTTTTAGAGGGTCTAGACTTTTCAGTTCAGCAGATACAAGAATATAAAGCTGCTGCCGTAGCAGCAGAACAGTATTTCATGGCTGGTGCTAAAGCTGCGGGAGCCGCCGCAGCAGGTTATGGGAGTGCTATAGGTGCTGCTACTTCGCTAGGAGTAGCAAGCACCGGAACAGCTATCTCAAGCCTTAGTGGAGCCGCCGCTACAAATGCAATGCTGGCATGGTTTGGCGGTGGAGCAGTTGCAGCAGGTGGCGGTGGTATGGCTGTTGGTGTTTGGGTGCTAGGTGGTATTACTGCTATTCCAGCCTTAGCTATTGGTGGCTTTTTTGCGGCTAGTGAAGGTCAGAAAGCCATGACCAAGGCGCAGGAATATGTAGCCAAAGTCAATAAAGCGATTACTGAAATTTACGCTGCCGAAGAATATTCACAACAAGTAAAACAGCGCATTACTGAGTTAAAACGTGTTTTTGAATCCCTAAACACTCTTGCTGTTGAAGGACTGAACGAACTTGAATCTCAACCTTTTCATTCAAACAGAGATGCTGAGAAGTTTCAACAGGTAGGACTTCTCATGAAGGGACTTGTAGAAATTTTAAAAACCCCAGTCTTGAACAGTGAGGGAAAACTTAACCTTGGCACTGTGACCATTTTAGAAAAATACCGCATCCTACCAGGTAAATAGACATGACCGATATATTTGAAGGTTATCAACAAGCTATTGAAAAGTTAAGAACCGAAGAAGAAGCTATCAACAAGTTAGCACGGAATTACAGTCAAGTTCAAATCAATGTAATTCTGGGTACAATCGATAAATTTGTTGAGTTTATTGGGTCTACAGGTCGGCAGGCTTCCCGAAGTGAAAAGCTAATTTTAGATGGTTTAGAATTTTTAGTTCTACCAATTCAAAATTATGAAGATCCAAATCTAAAAACAGACGAGTTTACAGATTATTTAAAGGGAGGTATGAAAGCTGCTAAAACAGTAGCAAAATATGGTGGAGTTCCAATGTTAGCATGGCTAGGTGGTGGCGTAGTTCTTGGGGCTGTTCTTCTAGGAAGTGTTGCAATCATTCCAGCCTTAGTAATTGGTAGCGTTATGCTGAACCAAACAATAGATGCTGATGCTGAATATGAAGCCAAAATTAATCAATTTATAAGTGATATTTGTGATGCTTTAGATTATGCGATGCAGCTTAAACAGAGGCTTAATGATTTGAAGAATGAGCTAGAGTCAATCAATAGTATTGCGATTAAATATTTTCATGTACTTGAATCTCAACCTTTTGATTCAAATAGAGATGCTGAAAAATTTCAACAGGTAGCACTTCTTATGAAGGGACTTGTAGAAATTTTGAAAACTCCAGTCTTGAACAGTGAGGGAAAACTTAACCTTGGCACTGTGACCATCTTAGAAAAATACCGCACCCTACAAAGTAAATAGACATGACAACTAAGAAAGTTTCTGTAAAAGTATTGGGTGCAGGTACAGATACTGCTCAATACTTACACTCTATCATTCAAGCCTACACCGATTACAAGATAGTTGCAGAGGAAGAGAGGACTAAAAGGCGCGGCATTGAAGCTTGGGAAACAACAACAATTGCCCAGATTCAAGCTGATCGTGATGTTCTGATAAGGTATCTTGAAAGCTCATTTGACGAACGAGCCAATAATTTTCGCTTTCTGTTTGAAAAAGTTGATCAGGCAATAGCGCAGGATGATAATCACCAATTAACTTTATTCCTGCATTCCATCATAGAACTCGCCAAATCCAGTCCATTTAAAGACTTTGCAGATATAATATCAGTGAGAGCGGCTCTCGATGATCCAGAACATGAATGGTCATTATAAATACAATACCCGTGAATACAGAGGGCTTCTATCTCTCAAACGCTCTCGATTATTTTATTTTGGGCATTTTTGCGTTTGAAGAGATTGATGTAGTGATAGCTTTGTGAAAGTCCAGTGACCAATGTTATCTTTTTTTAATTAATTCAATATGGGCATACTTAACAAAATTACAGTAACGTTTCAGGAATCCAGAAAAATCCTACAAAGAACTCTTGAAAAATACATTCTCTTGAAAGCAGAAGTAAAACAATTGACTTTGAAAAAAAAGATGGTTTTACTTCTAT
>CAZZXJ010000172.1:0-10541 GCA_964657905.1 uncultured Stigonema sp. | reverse complement strand
TCACCCACAAAAAAGCGCTTCATCATCTTCATTGTGTCAGTATCATAGACATACTTAATACCGCCAAACTTATTCCTCTTGACACTACGTTTCTCCTCGTCCATGTCTAATTTTGATTGGGGATACCAAGTCTGTAAGACACCTTTTGAACCAGGTGTAAAGCGATGGGAGATTAGCTCAAAAGTGAGGTCACAATCAAAATCTAGTGCTTCGTTAATCTGGTCAAACAGGCGATCGTAATGCATCTGCCAATCATCTATATGTATAATCGGCGCAATGACCAAACCAATCGGGTATCCACCACCACCGCCGACGGGTGGTAGTGCCAACCTTCGTAAGGCTTGCAGCCGTGATGCCACAGATGCTGTACCACCCTCGAAGCGACCGGAAACAGGCCCAGCATTCACACTCATCCGGCAACGGGTATGACCATTATGCGGTAAGTCAAGTAGCTCGTCCACAGCTTCAAACTTTGACACCCAGCGTAGATGTGCGTCAGTACGAGTACCAAAGTAACGGATACATTCAGCAAGGCTACCTGTAAGATGCTCTATACCTAGTGGGTCAGTATAGCAGCTAACCTCAAAACTCGTTGTGTTGCCTGCTCGCTCATAAGCAGCTAGGTTATCCAGGATCTGTGGTAAGTTGGCAAACACACGAATAACTGGCGGACCAGACAAGCTACCCGCTAAATAGCAGTATTGGCAGTGCGCTGGACAGCCCTCAGCAATGTGAAATTGCCAATCAGCCGAAGGTGGGATGGGGCTAAGTTTAAAGGAACTAGGTGGTGCGGTGACCACTGCTAGAGTACGCTTAGCAGTGTTGTAGGTATCACGCTCAGATTCACCGCGTAAACCTGTAAGGCGGTTGCGTGGTAACTCCTCAATCGGTAAGTTGAGAGACTGGACACGCGAGAGAATTTGCTGTCCCCACGGCTCTTCTATTGCAGCAGGTGTGAATAAAACCCGCTCTGGCATCCATAATTTAGGCGATTTTACCGCAGGAGCGTTTGATGTCAGAATATTTTTTGCACTCATTTGTCTTGCTGATTTTCACATCCGCCTGCGATTTCAAACGCAGGCTAATAGCCTAAGTCCTCTTCAGAGGACTGTAAAACAATATTTAATCCGCCTTTAGTGTAGAGACGCGACGCCAGTCGCCTCAACGGAGGGAACCTCCGCACAGCGCTGGCTCAAATTTCGCGTCTCTACATATAGGGGAAATTTATGATGTTGTTAGTCAATTCGTGAGGGATCATGCCCCTGACAGACTCGTCAGACTCGTTCCTAAGCTTTGCGTGGGGACGAATTGAGGGTGGGGGATTTTATCCTAATATTACGCCAACAGGATCATTTATTCCCTGGCAGTGTATTTATTTTGACTCATTCTCTAAAATTTGACGGATACGCCGTTCCAACAAATCCAGATCCAAACCCCCCTCGTCACGACTGATCCGCCGCACAGTGGAATTGACATTACCTAGGTCTACCAATAAATCTTGGAGAATTTCTTGCTGTTGACGTGCTTGAGTGACTTCGCGCGGTTCTTGTACTAAGTCCCGGACAATGGTATCTTCAGATCGAGAAGCAATAATGGGGTCTGTTTGCTCTACCAAATGAACAAAGGTGCGCCGCCCTGGTCCTCGACCTTCTTCAATTGGTGTAATTGCTTTAACTTGGTCAGAGCGTACATACTTGCCAAATCCTAATTGAACTACCGTGACCAACCCCTTCGGGGTATGGACACGGATTCTTAAAGATCTTAGCTGGTTGATCTAAAAGCATCCCGGTCAATATCATCAAACAAATTCAATTGTGTATACTGAACTTCAGGCACTTTCTTCTGAGATTTGGTACGAGACTTCATGTCAGTGGGAGTGCTTTTAACTTTCAATAGCAACAATTGACGATGCTGAGTAATAGACTTAGCAGGGTTCTTAGGCTCCTCCCTCGGTACGGAGGATGCTCGCGGCGTTGCAGCCGCCTCCTTAAGCGTAACTTTCGGGCTGACCACCCGTAGAGAATCGATTCCAAGCTTTGAAACACCACGATGCGCGAGATTGACTGCGCCGTTGGTGTCTGCGTCGTCTGAGTGACCGCACTCCTGACAAATAAACTTTTCCTTGTCTCGGTTGCCAGAACTGATATGATGGCATTCTGGACATTTTTGAGATGAATATTTGGGGTCAACCTCAATCACGAGGTTGCCTAACTTTGATGCTTGATGTTTAGTTTTTTGGCGTAGCGAATACCAACTGGCATCAGAGATAGCTTTATTTAATGCCGATTTTGCTGCCTGCCCGTTTTTCATGTAAACACCCGTTTCCGGGTTTATCTTGGGCTTGCACCGAGACTTCATTCCTTTAATGTTCAAGTCCTCGAACACCGTGATATCGGCGTTTTTGGCTATTTTCTTAGCTGCCTTCCACTGATGATCTTCACGTTGACGATGGATTTTTTGATGAGTTCTTCCTAATCGCTTAGCTGCCTTTTTTCGATTATTAGACCCTTTGGACTTGCGAGATACGCGGCGTTGTCTTATTTCTATTCTTCGCGATGATTTATTGAGAAACCTTGGGTTTTCAATCATTGTCCCATCACTAAGGGCAACCAGTTTTTTTATGCCTACGTCTGCACCCTGAATTGTCTTGCAACAAGATGCGGTTTTGACTGGTTTATCTGGTACAGTCTCATCACGTAACAGCACGCTTACATACCATCCATCAATATCCCGACTTATTGTCGTCGTTCTTATCTCCCAACTGGTAGGTATTTCACGAGATTTGAAAAACCTCATTGTTCCCAATGTAGGAAACGTAATGTGATTGCTACTAATTTTGACCGTGCCAGGTTTAAATTCAAACCCAACACTCTTGTGTTGCTTAAAATTCGGGAACCCAGTACTACTGGTAAAAAACTTGTTGAAAGCAGAATCAATATGACGCAACGATTGTTGTAATACGTCGGCATTGACTGTTGAATACTCTGGATGAACTTTTTTGAACTCTGTCAGCCAACTTGAATGTAACTCAATAGCACTACGTCTAGGATTAAACGGTTTTATGTTCCCATCCTTGTCGGGTTTAGCCCTACGCAATTTAGAATTGTCCGTTTTCCACGGATAACCCAGTGATGCGGATTTGCTGACAGAACAGTGCAATGGACTAGTACTCGCCTGCGTCTCTAAATCGCAGTACAAGTATGAACCACTTATTTCCCGACGCAAGTATAAATCGCAGTAGTCACCCTGAACAAATGTGTTGCTGTAGGTGGCAATTCTATCGCCCAAAGAACGGTTTTGAACATACCCGACCTTGTGCTGCCAATCCTCTAGCAACTCCACTTGTTTTTTGTTGGGCTGTAGCTTAAACTTGTAAGCTGCCTGCAATTTGCTCTCCTAGGTTATCCTGCTACACTAGGGCTAAACTAGCATATCTTCTTAGCCCATGTCAAACAAGATATTGTCTGGCGGAACTGTTTATAACATTTCTATACATTTAGTCCTAGTCACAAAGTACCGACGCAAGGTTATTACTGGCGATGTCTTGCATCGGTTGCATGAAATCTTTGCCGAAACTTGTAAAAAGTGGGATTGTGTTTTGGTTGAGTTCAACGGGGAATCAGACCACTGTCATTTGTTGATTGATATTAACCCCAAGGTTCAAATTAGTGCTTTTGCAAACAATCTCAAAACCGTTAGTAGTCGCCTCATTCGTAAAGAGTTTCTTGACCATTGCAACCAGTTTTACAAAAAGCCTGTGTTCTGGAAAATTGGGTACTTCGTTTCTTCTACTGGTGGCGCTAATTTAGAAACTGTGAAACGGTACATTAAGCAACAAGACCAACCAGAGTCTGACGAACACTCAACTGTTCCCTAATCTCTAAAAGGTGCGGTTTAATTTGATTAGGGGACGTTTCGTGTTTGTCCCAAAATTCCCCTACGACTTCCCTTCGGGAAAGTCGCAGTACCCTTTTGGCAATTACCGATGGACTAACACGGATGGCTGTATTTTCATGTGATTGAAGCGCTGAGGAATGTGACTTAACTCTATTTTAAAATATAGGATAATGACCTGATAGCTATAAAGAGAGCGGGTTCTACCCAATTAAAAGTAGTAGTTTCCTGTGGCATTTATACGTACTTTTACTAATTCCCCAGAGGGGGAACTTCGCCATTTCAAACAAAAAATTTTCTTAGGTTATGTGAGTGATATGACTGAATTATCAATATATAGTATAAATGAATATTAAAAAATCAGCTAATGCCTTGTCCTAATACGTAAATCTAGGAGTCGGATTGCAGTAAACTTAGACCCAATTCGTAGAGCGATCGCACCAATAGTCTCTCAATTTTTGCTGGGCTAACTTGTTTAAGAACGTCCATCATTAAAGCTTTTACAACCTGCGGGTCTTCTGAATGCGGGACTGTAAATAAACCCCCATCTGCCCAAAGGTTGCGAATTTGAGCGAAAGTAACAGGTTCAGCAGAATGAATGACTAGATTGCGTTTATTGCGAATGCGGTTTAATAATTTGTACCACTGATTATCTTCAGATAGATTCCAAAATCTTCGCCATCCATCAATTAATCCTGCCATTCCTGGTTGATAGGAATTCCCTAGTGTCACAAAACCTTTGTCAATCCAATTCTGTTCCCGGCATTGAATATACAACAACCGCTCTACAGTTTGGACAAATTGCATGAAAGCTGTGGTATAGTTCTTTCGCACCAGTGGTAGTTCGATCAGAAAAGAAGACTCCCAAGCCTGAGTCACGGAGTTTCCTTTAATTTGGTGCAATTGTTCTTGCCAAGCTTGAATTTGTTCCCTAGTTACCACCTTGGCAACATCATTTGAACCCAGCCAATCGCTAATCAATTTTAAAAAGCTTTCCGTTTCCCAGTTTGTATAAATTGCCAAAATTCCTGCTAACTTATATAAAATTATGTGACGGTTTTGATGGACTTTTAACCAAAGTTGTGCTTCTGAAAAATCTCCCCGTTCCCAAGCAGAAATCACCCGCAAACGTTCTAGCGCCCAAAAATACTCCCCCATGGGAATGAGTTTAAATGTTTGAGACGGGCAAGCGGTTTTGTAACCATTTGACAGAGTTTCAAAAAACACTTCTGGCTCAATGGGGCTAGCGTTGAAAACTTGACACTGGCGTACCAACGCCGCTGCACAAATTTCTACCACGGATGCGATCGCAGGGGCACAACCCTTGTTTTGTATCCACAGTACAAATTCTTCATCCCCACTAGGAGAGAAAAAATCCAGCGCCTCCCGCAACACTAAAACTTCCAGTTCTTGACGAATAGCATTGCTATCATTGGCATTGATATTCGGTGTATGAACATCAACTCTCACATCAGGAAAAAGTGTTTTGATTTTCCCTGCCATTAATTCTGCTAACCACAGAGTATCTAGCCGCCGATAAAACCAGGACACTGTTTCTGGTTGGTCAGTTCCCCACAAAATTATGTGCTTTAAACCTTGTTTAACACCCCTTTCAATAATTTTTTGGTCTAAGAGGAGTTCAACTTCACTGAAGTCACCGTCAAGCCATTCAACACAGTATTCGTAATAGCGCTTGCCTAAATCTCGTGCGCTCCAAGGATAGGTTTTATCATTTTCTTGGTGGATACCGCGCTTAATTTCTAGTTCTTGGTAAAGTTCCTCAACATGGTGAGGGTAGCTAATATTGCCATCGGCACCAAAGGAGCGAATGACACCATCTTTACAGCGCCAGCCTACTTGACGAGTGCCAACAGTGATAATTAAGGTATCTACGCGATTGGTTTCAGTTAATGTGGTGTGCATAAGAGCATAATTTGGGCGTAGTGTTGGGGAGTAGTAGGATTGCCAGAAGCATCTATTTACGGATGCACACCAAATAGATGTACAGCACCAGTCATATTGCCTAAATCACCGAGAAAGCGCGATCGCACATGGTTGGAAGTTGGTGTTTGCCCTCCCATGAATAGGCAGACAATTTCTTGGCAGTCTGTTTCTTCCTGCCTGTTGGGAATATTGATGCGCTTGATACTTACCCAAGAACAGTGAGCATTCCCACCACCAGCTGCATTCCCACCAATGTCAGGATTGCGCTTGTAATTACGTGGCGAATTCTGCTGATAAATTAAATACATACCATCCCCACGAGTAGCTTCTGTGTCATTTGTCTGCTGCCAGCAGAACTGAGGGCGGTTTACTGGTTCTGTATCAGGACCTGGAACAGCATAAATTCCACAGGTCGTAGGTGAGAAAACTTCTGCGGTAATGTTGTGGTTATCTGATGTCACTCTGTCAGACCATCGACTTTGTACAGCAGCGAGCCAATCTCTATAAGTCTTCGTCCAAACTGTTGCATCAAGAGGCAAGCAGTAAGGTTTAGTTTCCCATTCTTGGGTACTTCTGTTTTGTAATCTGTGGATTAAGGTCAAATGAGTTCCTCGTGCAGCTGCCCTACCATTATTCATATGAAATATATGTAATGGTCTGCGCCAACCGCGCCCCACACCGCCGACCATAACTGCAAATCGGATAATCGGCAGAATGATGGTGTTTAAAGTGTTGCTGGGGGCGCTAATTTGTAACTTGCCTTTCCAAGCGTAAAAGTTTGGTTGATTAGCAGAGCGATCGCCCCAAGTTGATCCCTTAAACATTTGTAGTCGCACGCAACCTTTGCGGCTTTCCGGTTCCAAGGTGCCTAACAGTTCACCGACCGTTTTTGTTGCATCCTCCGGAGACATTACCCCCAGGAAAAACCGCAACATCCAAGATCGTAACCAACCCCGCCAATGGTTCGGGCGCAATTCCATTTTTCCCATACTTGGTCCGGCGCTACCCTGACTGTAGAGGTTGAATTCAAATTGCTTGACTGCATAATCGGGGTCAGGAACTGCACTCAATGAACTCGAAAATTTCAGAGTTCCATATCCAGAAGCAGTCCGACTACCAACACCATATAAACAGAGTGCTTGTTGTACCCATCCCCAGACTTCATTCACCTCAGCATCTGTGGTGCGTCCGGCAATTCCACGAATAGCTACTGTTACAGGAATAGCATCTTCACCATTGCCCAGCGTGTAAAAAGAAAGAGGCGTACTCTGCCCTTGATGATAGACTTGAAATCTCTCCTGGGGATTGACAATATCCAAGGTAAGTTGAGTAGGTTCGGCTGGCCAAGCATCCAGAAATTCTATTTTACCAGCACTGATGATGTCGTTGTTTTGATATCCCAGCAGTTCGTACATTCTTGGTAAAATCGCTGGGCGTTGCTTTGCCCAAGCTCTCACCAGTCCCCGGATAGAAGCACCCGGAATGTAGCCATTGAGAGGTAAAATTGGTAGTTGCTGCCAGTTCTGCCCAACGTTGCGTTTATCTTCAGGACGCCCTTGACTAGGTCGCCATGTTCCACAAGGTTCTCCAGCAGAAACAATGGTTTCTAAATCTGGGTGAGGAAAGGAGCCAACCTTGGCACGCCACTGGATAGTAAATATACCTTTTTTCAATAAGCCAGATTGCGACCGCCGTTGATGTTGTATTTCCAGCAATTCAATCAATTGAGGTCCAGTATACATCAGTCCTCCTGATAGGCTCTTGCCCAAAAATTCCAGTGATTGGCTAACATTAAAGACTTGCGCCAAGTTGTCATGTAGTGTTGTGGCTGATTTTTGGTCATCTGTAGTACCGCTTCCATCAGTCGTTCCCGTTCCGGAGGATTGGCTTCATCTATCATTTGACCAAGTAACGACTCCCAAACTGGTACAGTGCGAGAGCGCACCTCACCTCCTTGGGCGTTAGACTGATTCACATAGCCTACTGCCGACAGCAAGCCAAACACTCTCAGATGCTGAGACAGACGTAAGACAGCTGTGAGGTCATTTTTATCCAACCTCTGTTTGTGGTAATTTCTCAAGTAGGTCTGAATTTGTTGGTGGGCGCTCAAACTCATCTGTTCTGGCAACACTTGGAAGGAGCCAACATTAGTATCAATGCTTGCAGAGGGCGTGGGTGGCGTTGCTGGTTGTGGCGCATTGGGTCTTCTCGATCCATTAAGCATAATTTTCTCCTTTATACTGCTGTACTAACATCTGCAACCTTGGGACGGGAAGGCGCAGTGGCATGACTTGTCCAACCCTGAACCCAGCCACGTCCCACATTCGCTTGACCACCAACTTGGAATAGCCCTTGCAAAACGCTCATTAACAAATCATGTTGGTCAGGCGTCACAGGCTTTTCTTTGAGTAGACTGTAGCCCCAAGGGTAATAGAAGATAGTGTCTCTAGGAATGCAAACATCTGTCCAGAAAACCTCAGCCGAACCTGCTTGATTGACTCCGTCTGTTTCCTCTTGAATTTTGTTGCGAACCTGCGTCCACAGTGAGTGTTCCATTAAAACCTGGAAATCAGCATCGGGTAAGACAATGCGATTGTTTTCCCAAATGGGTTTAACGGCATTTATCAAAGAATCTGCCCAATTTCCAGCGAGTGTAATCGCCTTTGTTTGCTCATCAGACAGCCGATTAACCTGAATCTGAGCATCAGCCACCAGATAATTCCCAGAGTTAGTGCCAACAGCTTGGTTGTTAAACATCACAGTCCCCTGCTGTGTAACCATAGCATGGTCACGAATCAGAGAGTGACAGCTTACCCAACTAAACACATCTCGACCACCATTCATTGACATGGTTCGCATCGGAACCCACAGCAACCGTGCATCTCCAAACCACACCTGATGCACCCCCATTTGACCTTGCTTGTCTAACTCTTTACCAAACAACCCATCGGCTGCTGCTTTGTCCATAAGCTGGACTTCATCCCTAAGACTTCCTCGCAAAGAAGAACCGGGAATATAGGGGAAATTTGTATGCACTTCGCGGGCAATTTCCAAGATATTGCCCAAATCACCTTCGCCACCGCAGTGAATCGGGGCAAGACTATACATATAGCCAATGCGAAAGTCAGACATTTTTGTTCTCTCTTACTTAAAGTAGGTAACCCAAAGTAACTCCGAATATCCAAGTTTTCTCCAGCTATGTACCTTGGTGTTCGGGTTATCTTGAAACAGCGGTTGTGGTTGATTCAGGTAATACACACTACCTGGAGGCGCGGCAAATACTTGCGGTGCAGGAATGCTACTGCTTGAGTCTTCTTTGTCACGAAAGCGACAACTGATCGGGACTGCCTTCTCAGTAACTACACTGACTAAATGTCCTGTTGTTTGATTGCGATTGACTGTGTGTGCCAACTTCCATTCCCAAGGAAAAGCTTGACACACAGATGTCTCATTGCCGTTATCCTTTTCTTTACGTTCAAAGACTCCGGGAGTTACAAGGTAAGCAAGTGACTTTCCACCTTGCTGAAAGTTTTGCCCAGACAACTTTTGTAGAGTATTCCACTGTTCGCCTCCGCGATCGCATCGCTGCAAAATCACCCGATGTCCTTCTCCTCCCAATCGCAAAGTCGTGGGAGTGTCTATTTCTTGATCAACACCAATAGCCAAACTCCACCCAGGATAAAAGCGAATAGCATTCTCCACAAAATAACCATCAGCAGCTTTTACTTGCCGTTTCCCGGACTCCATAGCATTGTGCGGACGAGTTTCTATCATCCAAGGTTTGTCTTCTCCCGTGTGTTCCACCCGCCAATGCTTAGAGTCAATTTCCCCTGTTTTCAAGTATTCCTCCACTACCTCAAACGGCAAGTATTGACGATATCCCTGAAAGTCACTCTCATCTTCTGGAGATTTACTCCAAGATGCTTTCACCAAAGGACGAGGTTGCTGTGGGTCAGTCAAAGCATGATGCAAGTGCGATTCTTCATCCCAGTCTATAGGTACTAACGGTGTTGTTCCCACAAACCCCAACGGACGAGGAAAATACAAAGTTTCTCCACCTAAACACAAAAACGGTCCAATAAGTCTAAACTTACTCTCCTGACTCCGATTTAATAACGCACTTAAAGCCCCAGCAATACTGTGGCCATTTGGCGGAAACACACTCCCAGCCCAAGCCCTTTCCCCAGGGGTAAAAGGTTTTGCATCCCGTAATAAAAATACATCCAATGGTGTTAAAGTATACCAAAACATATGAATTATGAAATTGGGAGAAAAAAGCATAGGAATTATCAATTATGAATTCCTATTTTTCTTTGTATTGACAATGATTCTTGTGATGATTGCTATTATCTCCTCTGTTTCTTGAATAAGGAATTTCAAATGATCGTTTGGAATAAGTTGTGATTTATCCAACAACCGAAGCCAATACAAGCTTTCTCTAGCTTCCTTTTGAGAAATGGTAAATTTGTGGATAAAATCTGCTTTACTTTCACCCGATTGAGCCTCCTCGATATTAGCTCCAATAGAAGTAGCCGATCTCAGATATTGCTTTCCAATTATGTCACCAGCCTTGTCTTTTCCTTCCTGCAAGCATTGAAATAGTTTGATTGCTCTCAAAGCATATTCTAACGCTCGCTCTCTAATATCCCAACTTTTTACCTTCTCCTGATTTTCATAATTCATAATTTTTCCTTCTCCTTATT
>CAZZXJ010000171.1:9090-10587 GCA_964657905.1 uncultured Stigonema sp. | reverse complement strand
CTACACCCTACACCCTACTCCCTACACCCCGCCCCAAAGGGGCTTGGTAAGTAAGTTTTACCCGGTTACCCTTACCCTCAAAATCCCCCATGACCCATTGCCTATTACTTACGTTGTAGTTTATGAAATTGGCACAACCACTTATTGCCACTGAACGCCTCTTGTTACAACTAGCAACTAAAGAGGATATACCTGCGATTCTCGCCTACTACAATGAAAACAAAACTTATCTCACTCCATTTTCTCCTCTTTGGCATGAGAGTTTCTTCACCCAAGAGTATTGGTATGCTCTGGTAGAAAATAATTATCTAGAATTTATAAATGATCTATCATTAAGACTATTTATTTTTCCCAAAACAAATCCAACAGTAATTGTTGGATCTATTAACTTTAGTAATTTTGTAAGACTATCTGCCCAATTTTGTCATGTAGGATACAGTCTTGCAGAAGCCGAACAGGGAAAAGGTTACATGACAGAAGCGTTGAAAGTAGCAATTCAGTATGTGTTTCAAGAATTAAATATGCACCGGATCATGGCTAATTATCTGCCTCACAATCAGCGCAGCGGCTATTTACTAAAAAGGTTAGGATTTGTTGTGGAAGGGTATGCCAGAGAATATTTATTAATTAATGGACAATGGCAAGACCATATTCTTACAAGTATCACGAATCCTCAGTGGAAAGTAAGTCAATAGTCAATGGTCAAGAGTCATTAGTAGATAAAAATAACGGTTCTATCCAGTAGTATGCGATCGCCAACTTCTGCTCATTCATTGAGCATCGCCTTTAGATTGAGCGAGTGAAGCCCGGTAAATCATGGGATTTTCTCAGAATAAATCAGCTTCCATCCCCTCCGCGTCCAATTCTTAAGGTTTCATCTAAGTAAGTAATGTCGATGGTGGCAATTCTGCCAGTAGGATTATTAGCACTCGACACCTTGAATGGGTTGATTTGAGGGGTTTCAATGCCAACGATCTTCTCAATCGACAGGTATTTGCCGACGCTCATCGAATCTTTAATTTGCCAATGGCAGTTGAGCTTGATGAGCGTGACGACTATGGTGAAGATCGATGGATTGGGACTGGAATGCTAGATGGGCGCGTAGTAGTGGTGCTTTACACTGAACCTGATGAAGAAACAATTCGTATCATGTCACTCAGAAAAGCTCTCACATATGAAAGGAAAAATTATGAACAATACCTCAAGAACAGATTGGACTAGAATCGATGCAATGTCAGATGATGAAATTGACACATCTGATATTTGGCCTCTTACCGATGAGTTTTTCTCAAAAGCAAAATTGCGGATGCCTTCTTCTCCGTTAGCGACTGTTGCTATTCGGGTTGATTCTGAGACTTTATCATGGTTCCAATCAAAAGGGGAAGAAGGCGAGCAACATATGGCTGCCGCTCTACGAATCTATGCAGAAGCGCAGAAAAATGCCGCCAATATGCGTCAAAGAAAACGGCGATTCCTCCCACTCCTTGTAGGGGTGGG
>CAZZXJ010000171.1:0-9080 GCA_964657905.1 uncultured Stigonema sp. | reverse complement strand
TCAGGTTCAACTGGATTACCCAGAATTTTTCCATTAGCAATAGAACCCAAATAACAAAGGACTAATGACCATCTAAAAAATCCATACTAAATTCACAAGAGCTACACATCTACTTCACAGGCAAATGCAATAGTTAGATCTGTTTGCTCCTCAGCTCAGTAGTCAAGTCAAATAATCAAACTGATTTAGGAGTTGCTCAAGATGGGAATTAACTCTGCAAAGTTGTTTTCTGCGTTTTACTCTACTCTAGCCCTTGCCACTATTTTGCCTGGACTTGCCTTAGCATCTCCATCTCTGGCTCAATCTGGTGGTTCCACTGGTACTATGAGCGCTCCCGGCTCAAGCGCTCCCACTGGTACTAGCACTGCTCCCGGCTCAAGCGCTCCTACTGGCATCAGCTCACCACAGTCAATAAAACTTTCTGCGGCACAGCGTCAACAGCTCCGAGGCATAGTAAAAGCAAGAAATACTGAGATTAAGGGTGTATTAGACAAAAATCAAGTGTCCCAATTTAATCAAGCGATGAGCGCTGGCAAAAGACCTAAGCAAGCGCTCGAGGGACTGAACTTGAAACCAGACCAACAGTCAAAGATTGACACAATCTGGAAGAAGTATCAAGACAAAATGCAAGCTATTGTAAGTCAACAGTCATCAACACAGACAGCACCAACCTCAGCACCAGCAAAGTAAAATTTAAGGCGCTGTTCAAAAATATTTGAGTTTACACTCCCCTGACTAGACGTCGGGGGATTTTTGTTTCCGGTACTATTGTTTCAATCCCTATTTCGTTTCGTTTCAATCCCTAATAGGGATTTATACCCCTGACTAGCGAATAAGTCTAATGACTCTGGCTGAAACTACAAACAACAAGAATTCTAGCAATCCCTTTGTGGACCTCAACTACGAACCCGCCTTGGAATCTTTGGGCGATGATTACTACGACGAAGTTGAGGCGGCGGAATTTCCCCAACATATCCAGCGCTGGCGCAATGACGCACTGCTACCCCAGTTGGGACTAGACCCACAAACAGTGACAGATGAAGATTTTATCGTCGCCTTTGGCAAATTTGAAAAGCGGAAACCGTTGTTAGCGTTGCGTTACCACGGCTATCAATTTGGTGAATATAATCCCAGGCTGGGTGATGGTAGAGGCTTTCTCTACGGGCAAGTACGCGGTACTGATGGTACACTGTACGATTTCGGAACCAAAGGTTCTGGTACGACGCCCTACTCTCGTGGTGGCGACGGTATGCTCACTCTCAAGGGCGGTTTACGGGAAGTTCTCGCTGCGGAAGCGTTGCACTACATGGGTGTACGTACCTCACGCTGTCTGACTATGATTGAAACAGGTGTACCTCTTTGGCGAGGTGATGAACCTTCCCCTACCCGGTCCTGTGTAATGGTAAGGATGAGCCGATCGCATATTCGGTTTGGTACTTTTGAGCGACTGCACTATTTACGGCGTCCGGATTTAACTAAAAAGCTGTTAGACCACGTCATAGATTCGTATTACCGACACTTAATCAGCGAACAAGATAAGTATGCCCTATTTTACGCAGAATTAGTCAAACGCGTGGCAGAACTAGCAGCACAGTGGATGGCAGCAGGCTTTTGTCATGCAGTACTTAACACCGACAATATGTCGATCACTGGGGAGAGTTTTGACTATGGTCCCTATGCGTTTATTCCTACTTATCAACCCTACTTTACTGCCGCATATTTCGACTACTATAGACGCTACTGTTACAGCCATCAACCTGGTATTTGTAAATTAAATTTAGAAATGCTCCAAGAAGCGTTAAAGGCTGTTATTGCTCCAGGTGATATGGAGGCTGGATTAGCCAGCTTTGATGAGCATTATCATGGCGAATACTGCTGTTTAATGTTAAAAAAATTAGGTTTTGAGCAGTTGCCGCCTGAAGCTACGGATCTGTTGAATCTAACAATTCAATTTTTGCTTGAAAGCCAAGTTGGTTATCACCAGTTCTTTTATGAAATGGCGAACACTTTTTCATCTAAATGGCGAGACCAACCAGGCTTGGTTATGGCAAATTCAGATATTGTACCAGCATCAGGAACGTCAGAAATATTTGACAATTGGTGCATATTGTACCATAAAATATTGAATGATTTTAATCCATCTGATCTGGATGTAATTGCCCAAAATCTAGCTCGCCATAATCCTAAAACGGTGTTGTTAAGACCCGTGATTGAGGAAGTTTGGGAAACAATTTTTCAGGAAGATAATTGGCAACATTTTTATGACCTAGTTAAGCGAATTCAGTCAGGAGATTAGTTATTGTTTAGTGGTTAGTAGTTATTTTTGACAACTAACTACTAACACCTCATGGTCTATAAACTGCACCAAAAGTATGATCGGCATGAATCTCAATGACTAAATCGACCAATGTTGAAGATTTGACCAATGGCTTGATGAATAATTCTGGGTGAAGCGATCGCCAAAAATAATAAACAAATTGCTCGCAATCAAGTTCTGTCATCCCTGGTGAACCTGCTGCAATCATCTGTCGTTCTGCTTGGAGCCGCCACTCTAGAGAAAGGCGGTAATCTTTGGGATACAGCACTATTAAGCTATCTAATCGCTCCCACAGTGGTAGATAATCGTTGAGTTTACTATTCATATCATGGGCAAATGCTCTATCCTCATCTGTAAAAATTGGCGGTGGTGCCGTGGCAAATTTAGCAGAGTCAATTGGTCCCACACCAACACACCAACCTTCAAAAAGAACAATATCTATATGAGTCACTATTTCTGGAGTAGTTCGTTCCCCTGCGCCTGCGTAGGCAGATTTATCAAAGCGCGGGACTGCAACTGGACAAGTGTTCTGCCGGAGTTGATCTAGTACTGTTAACCCTAGTTCAACATCATGGGTTCCTGGTGGACCACGCCAAATCAAGCGGGGATCTTGCTGTTTTAATGTCAAGCGATCGCTATAAGTTTTGTACAAATCATCCAAAGATAAGTTCAGGGTACGATATCCTAAACGCTGGAGAATCAAGGTAAGAACCTTGCACATTGTCGTTTTGCCCGTTCCTTGTCCTCCTAAAATGCCTTGGATGAGAGGAAACCCTAGCTGTTGGCGGTGCAATGCAAGTTTTGTTGCCAAAGGTAGCCACAAATTCCACATTGTCTCCAACATTACGTCGGGTTGCATGGGTTGGATGATTTGGCAGAATTTACTCAAGTCTGGCTGGACGGATTTCAGCAGGTGCGATCGCGCTTGTAGGACTTCACCTACATTTTCCAGTGTGATCCCAAAAGCGAGTGCCCGTAAACTATCTGCCAACGCTGCTTCTTTTGCCTCTGGCAGCCAACTTTGTTCTGCTTCTGTTGCAGTTAAAATTTGACTCAGCCAAGAATTCATATTTTGTCATTAGTCATTAGTCATTTGTTATTGATCCCCCACTCCCCACTCCCTTTAAGACCCCAGCTTGAAGGCTTCGAGAAAAAGGCTATAGCTCAGACCAATTTTGAGGGCGTTTAGGGATGCTATCCAGAGCGATCGCCGATGCTCCTGCCTACGACTATAAAATATCCTGCTAGCGACTTCCGTCAACAGCACTAAAATCCCAGCTACGACTACGTCCCATTCAGCCGTTTGTCCAGATGTGGTGGAAACCGCGTTTCCCAGAAAAAAACCGAACAAAAGACTAATGATCAGCAGCGAGAACCGCCGCCAAGGATTGAAAAACCATTGCCCCAAAGCAAGGGCGATCGCATCTAACAGGTTGTTGAGACGAGTATTTTGCATTGCTCGGACTTGCAAAAGTCAGGAAATCTTGAAATATTTTTTCCTATACTTGATAATATAGGCTTTAGCATAGAATTGTAGATATCTGTTAGGTTTTCAGTAACTAACAAAATTTATACATCTTGTTATGCTGAACCAAGCATAAGGTGCTTGTCCGGCAATACACACATTACGGTAGTAGCTCGCTACTTAGCTTTTGACCGCCTTTGTGGTTGATTGCTCTTTTTGAGAATAGGCTACTATGTGGTCAAGCCTAGAAAAAATAATTATTTCTAATAACTATCAAGATGAAATCGCTGATGTATCGTCATGCTGTTCTGATAGCTTGTTCTTCGGGACTGCTTTTACTACTGGCGGGATGCTATCAGGTGAGTGTATCTTTTGAGCCTTCACAGCCAGAAACAGAAACATCTTCACCACCGCCTACTCAGACGTCCCAGTCGCAGAAAACCCAATCCTCATCTGTTTCACAAGAAAAACCTAACGTTTCTACCGTACCAACTGCCGCACCCACTATCACAACCCCCATCTTAACATATCATAATAACTCAAGTGGGAAAGCATTGCATCAAGGGACTTTGCGAATGAGCAATCAAACGCAACAGCCTGTGCGCCTTGCCTTACTAGCGCGGCGCTCGGTGGGGAAAGGTCCTGACTCTCAAAAGTCCAACAATGATGTCCCAGCACATTGGGATTTTGCTCCCAAAGAGGGTAGCGAGAAGGGGCTGATTCTATCCCTGCCTAACACTAACTTAAAGCTCGAAAAGGGAGATATTTTAGTTGCCTTTGCACAAGATGGTTCCCGTCGCTACTGGGGACCATATGTTGTAGGCGAAACTTCCTCACCCACTTGGAATGCTCAAAGGGGAGAATGGCAATTAGTTCTTAGTCAATAGACAATGGTCATTGGTCATTAGGCAAGTGATCCGGCAGTACGGTACGATTAAGCTCTAGTTTGGGAGATTCAACCAGCGATTAATCCTACAACGTGCTACAGCCACGCTCAAATTAGATCACAGCAGCAATTAAAGACACCCTTAGTCAATCTGTATAGATTTGAGTAGGTTTAGTTTACGCCGTAGAAGCACTCTAGAAGTTTGTATAAACCGTGAATCATAGCCTCTAGATGGAGGTCGGCTTGGGAAACCAAGTGCTATGCTCTGTAAATATAAAGCGTTACCAATCTCATCACAGCTTAATTAATTTAACAGTGGCTATCCCAAAGTTAGTGAAGGTTCCGAAACAATCAGCACAAGAGCGTATCGAAGAAGAGCGTATGCGTGATGTTCTTCTCTTAGTAACTCATTTAATCCAAAATGAGGAAGTTACCGTGAAGCTCATGTTGGATTGTCTATATGATGTCGGTTCAGTCAACCTAATTAACAAAAAGCTTCGGAGTCGCTCCCTCAACGTTGTGGCGTTGGGAATTGCCAGAATGTCCAAACCAGTCTTCAAAATCATTGCTTTACGTTGGATACAGAAGAATTGTCCTCAACTGATTACTAACTGGTTGCACTCGAAGGTTAGTTTCACAACTTTAGAAGATCAACTTGAAGAGCCAGCTTCTACGGCCATAGTCTCAGAAGTTCAATTAGATTCTCTATTACGAACAGAAAATACCAGCCGAGAAGAAATTAAGCGTCTCCGATCTGAGGTGAGATATCTAGCTGGGATTTCCGTTGGGGCACTCGCTGCTCTAGCCAGTACTGTTGTATGGGTGAGCCATAGCCCACAAGTTGGAATCGGCATGTCTCACACAACAAATTTAAATGGCAATTTGGCAACTACGCCGATGAAGTGAGGACTATCTTAGATATTAATACGTTCTTGCACACAAAGATACACAGCGCAAGAATAAAACCTCCTCTTTTCGGTTAGCTACTGAACCTTTTTTACACGACGCCAAATTAATGCTAACCGCTAGGCTGTCGTGGTTGAATGCCCCCAGGTGTATACCTGGGGCTTTTGTTTGGGGGTAAGAGTATAAGATCGGAAATCAACTAGCACCCATGTCAAAATTTTTTTGATTCGTTTCCTGTTTTATCTATTTGGTGGCTGTAAATGGGATTAGAAAATTCACATTATCAGGGAGCATTGTGTGAGCATCGAAGATGATCGCGGCAGCGGCAGATTTTACAATTCCTTGCTAGACCGAATAATTAGTAATTAGTAATTCCTAATTAGATACGCGTACCTTTATTGATTTAGGGAAAATAAAAAATGCAATAATCCTTATGCCAAGCCCTCGCCTGAATGGGTGGGGTAATTACTAATTATCAATAATGTCTGTTATTCCAAGTCGCTTTCATAAGCATAAAAATGTCATGCTGAGCGTACAAAGTAGAACGTTAATATTCTGAGTTTGGTATGGGAAATGCGTAAATTTTAGTATTCATTAACCTATCAGCGGTCGTTTGGCGACTGTGTGCCAAAGACTCTAACTGAGCTTGCATTTTGGCTTGGAAAGCTTGAGTTGACACTGGTAGGTTCTGATTCTTACAAACAGCATCAAGTAAAAGTCTGTCAGACGAATTAGGTGGAATAATGCTTACTGAGTCGTTGACTTTATTATTCGCCAAAATCTTTCCCCGCCAGTTAGCTTGTGCTACCCACAAAGTTTGAAATGCACCACTAGAACAATCACCCACGGCATATATACGGGAAATGGCAACATTGCTATTGGGGGAGATAGTTTGGGTCCAAAAACTCGCAAAATTTCCCAGCCTTGCTATAGTCCCTTGGTCAATTGAGAGTATATTGTTGTTGGAGTCATGGACAACTGTTTGCCATTGTCCACTGGGCAAAGGGATTTCATCGGCGGATGCTGGTTTACAATGTGCGATCGCCGATACAACCAAGCAACTAGCAGCAACGCTCTGGATAAGTTTTTTCATAAATTTTACTTTGGCACTCTTTTTCTCTAGCTTCGCTGCATGGAGTTAAAAGTAGCCTCAGCAAGGATGACGAATTTCTAGCCGCATCTGATAAAGAGATGGCGATCGCTTTCCGGTATTTGCGTATTTAAATGTAAAAAATATAACTAAGCTTCTGGCAAGGGTGATTGCCACAAGCCTAGTACCGCAGGGCGTTCGTCAAAAGTTACTCATTCAAAAGCTTTATAGATCAAGGCTTGTGCCTGTATGAAATAGTTGCTTTATTTACGCCGCGCAGCACTATTAACCGCAAATGGCTAGAATTTGCATGATATTTTTTCTTTCCTCACGCCGTCATACCTTATTCTATCGGGTTCGTAGTAGCGCTTCTTTGAGCGAAGACAGCGCTACTACAAACAAACCAAGTCACACATGATTAGAAGCGGTATCCAACCCCGGCTTGTAAGCTGAGGGCATCAGAATCACTACCCTTGTAAGCATCAATGCCCCACTTAGCATCGCTATAAACCACAGTGTTTTTGGCAACTTGTGATTCAGCACCAAGAGTAACTACAGGTGCATTCTGATTTCCTAACTGGCTGGCTTGACCTTCATCAGTCACAAAGGAGTAACCACCACCAACGTAAACGTTAGTGTTTTTGGCAATGGGCACATCGTAAGTTAGCGTCGGTACAAGTGCTGCGGAATCACCACCAAACAGCGCCGCACCCCGAATTGAAACAGGTGCATTCTGAATGGCGTATCGTCCTTGAACGTTACCACCAAATAGCGCCGCATCGTTTTGTCTGCCGCCATTGGTTACACCAGCAGAAATACCAGCACCGATGTAATTACCAGTCATGCCACGTGTTGTGGTAGGTGTGCTGGTTGTTTGAGCGCTATAGTTACCGTTCGTGTCACGTGTTGTGGTTGTTTGAGCGCTGTAATTACCGTTCGTGTCACGTGTTGTGGTTGTCGTGGTTGATGTTGTGGCTGTTTGAGCGCTGGCAATTCCAGCAGAGAGGACTACAGTTGCAATAGCGATCGCAGAAGCGGCTAATTTTGTCAGTTTCATAAAGTTTCTCCTCACTAGGAGTTAAGTTCAATCAATGTTCTCTAGTACTAGAGTCCCCTTTTTGACAAAATACAACCTCACACACTTGGGTCACCTAAACGGGTGAAATTTTTTTACCCGGTTTGGGGAGATGAAGATTAAATGGTTGAAGTATAATAGATAGAAATATTGCTGAAGGAAGCGACGACGCGCATTCCCGGCTACCAGAACAATGTGCGCGAACGCGGACTGATAGTCCCACATCTGACGACGATGGCTTTTATTCTGAGAGATTTAACGCGAACTACTTTAGATTAAGCTACCATCTCAATTTTGTATGCAGTTGCTGAAAACTGGCTGATGGTGTATGGGTTTCTGAATCACCCATACACTAGTGGGCTTTTTGCTTTGATTGTTGTAATTTTATCTAGGCGGCGATCGCACTAAAAAAGTCAAGATTTTGCAAATGAAATTACATTAAATGGTGATAAACTTACGAGATATTTCATCCTTCTGGTAAGAAAGGATTGCTTCAGCAACATCCTTACCCGTCGCACCTGTGTAGAATAAAGCACGAACAAGGAGATCCACGGAAACAGACGGATCACCAGATTCCATCTTCGCAACCCGAGATTGACTAGAATTCATCCGCTTGGCAAGAGCGGACTGTGAAAGCTGCTGACTTATCCGAAGTCGCTTTAGGTGTTGACTGAGCGCCAGTTTTAGCTCTACAAGTTCAGCCTCTGCTGGTGAGAGACCGAGAAAATCTTCTGCTGTTCCAACTCTCCATCCCGCCGCTTCTAAACGTTGACGCTTAATTTCATCCATCAATAGAGCCTCCATTACAGAAGATCCGATTTCGTCTGTTCTTTCGTCACTTCGTCATATTGCTTCAACCGTTGTTGGCATCGTTTGATCGCAGAAATCGGAGTTTTATTTGTTTTTTTAGCAAATACATCCAGAATGACAATGGCATCTACATCCATTCGATAAATAATCCGCCACGTCTTGTCCAAATCATTGATCCGCAATTCATGGCATTTTCGACCAATACTGGGCATCGGTCGAGATCGGGGCATTGATAAAGATTCCCCTCCTTGCAACTTTCGTAACAGGACTCCTGCCTCTATGCGTGCCTCACCCGAAAAAGGTGGGGTTTTTACCTCACCACTAAGCCAGACAAGCGGTTTGTCATGCGAATGTATCATCTACTAGGACTATAGTATGTCATATTTGACATGATGACAAGTCTATGTTGTTCTTAGGGATGATACAACTTCTAAGGTGGATCTTGCGTGAAACATTGTATTGAAGAAGGCAGAAGGCAGGAGGCAGCTATGCTGAAGGAATAAGTCAGAAGGGGATTCAGACCCCTCCTGA
>CAZZXJ010000170.1:0-10621 GCA_964657905.1 uncultured Stigonema sp. | reverse complement strand
ATGCCCCATGCCCCATGCCCCATTCCCAATTCGACAGCCAGTAACAATCATGGTGTCTGAAAATTTCCAAAAAGATCCCCTAGTAGAACAACTGCTGGAACTAGCTATAAAATCCGGCGCAGAAGCAGCAGAGGTGTATCAGTCGCGATCGCTATCGCGACCAGTGTTTTTTGAAGCCAACCGACTCAAGCAGTTAGAAACTAGTCAATCTGAAGGTACTGCACTGCGGCTGTGGCATAACGGGCGTCCTGGACTAATGGTTGCTTACGGTCCTGTAGAACCGCAAGCAATGGTGGAACGTGCGTTAATCCTGAGTCAACTGAATCAACCCGAGATAGTTGAATTAAACAGTGACTCTAAGCCTGACTACCCAAATTTGGGGTCAGATGTACCCCCAGAGAAGTTGGTAGACTGGGGCAAACAAGCGATCGCACTTATTCGCCAAGTCTACCCAGATGTCGTCTGTACCGCTGAGTGGGAATGTGATGTTGAAACAACCAGACTTGTAAATAGCAAAGGTTTAGATTGTTACTACACTGACACTACCCTGAGTTGCTATATCTCCGCCGAATGGGTAAGGGGCGACGATTTTTTGAGTGTTTCCGATGGACAAATTGAACGAAGTCACCTCCAACCGGAAAAAGTCGCGCAACAAATTTTACAACGCTTGGATTGGGCAAGAGAAAATGCCCCCCCTCCAAGCGGTCGCGTTCCTGTTCTGTTCACTTCTAAAGCTGCTGATATGCTTTGGGGGACTGTCCAAGCAGCTTTGAATGGCAAGCGATTGCTGGAACTCGCTTCTCCTTGGGCAGAACGCCTTGGTAAAGCAGTCATTTCACCCAACCTGACTCTCTACCAGGACCCGCAAGCGGGACCTTACAGTTGCCCATTTGATGATGAAGGCACACCGACCCAGCGTTTAGTGTTTATCCAAGACGGGGTTTTGCAGCATTTTTACTGCGATCGCACTACTGGACGCCAGTTGAAAATCGCCTCATCTGGTAATGGCTTTCGCCCAGGGTTAGGCAGTTATCCCACTCCTGGTTTATTTAATTTCCTGATTCAGCCTGGATCGGGAACGCTACAAAACTTGATTCAACAACTCGATAATGGCTTGGTTGTGGATCAAATCTTGGGCGGAGGTAATGGCATTTCTGGCGATTTTTCCATCAATCTTGAATTAGGCTACCTCGTTCAAAATGGTCAGGTAATTGGGCGTGTTAAGGATACGATGGTTGCGGGAAATGTCTATACAGTTCTCAAACAATTGGTTAAACTGGGTGGCGATGCTGACTGGAATGGGAGTTGCTACACTCCCTCTCTGATAGTGGAGGGACTATCCGTCACAGGAAGAAACAATTAAAAATTAAAAATTGTTTTTCAATCATGGGCGAGACAAACTGTAACATAGTCAACTCATTTTTACTTTGGCGTTTGCAATATAAGGAGTCACAATACACGAGTGTATTGTAGGCAATTAAGAACCGCTATAAATTGAAAACTGGCATTTTCCGTACTTTGTGCTATTCAGCGGTGCTGCTTACGTTAATTTTATAATCTGGGCTGATTTGCTGAGCCGCAGTTGCAACTTTCTGAACCACGCTTTGGGGTAGAGGAAAGTACCCTAGTTGTGAACTCACTTTCTGACCGTCAGTTAAGCCATATTCAATCATGGCTTCCATTGCTTTGGCTTTTGCCTGATCGGGATATTCCTTGTAAACCAAAAGCCATGTGTAGGTAATGATAGGATAGGAGTCTGGTCCTTCGGGGTCTGTAATGAAGGCGCGGAGATTTGCCGGCAAGCTTAACTTAGGCACTATTCCTCTTCAGCTAACCAGTCTTCTAATTGCAAAGCAGGAATATTAATAAAATCGCGAGTATTATTAGTTACTAGGATATCGCCACGAGAACGTGCTACTGCAGCAATGACAGCATCCAGTACACCAGTTGGTCTGCCTATTCGCCTTAACTCAGCTTGAATCTTGCCAAATTCTTCAGATGCATTCTCGCCAAATGCTACTATTTGAATCTTCCTCATAAATCGATTCACAGTGTTCAGGTTTTGTTCAAGCCGCTGAGAACAGTAGACACCTTTATAGAGTTCTGCCATTACATTGTAGAAACGTAACATTCCTGCTTTTTACGTTCATATTCTGCACGAGCTTGGGAATTTCCTTGAATAAGGGCAACACAGATGTTTGTGTCTAATAAATACACTTTATTTTCACCCTAATCATCGAAGCAGTCTACATTTATGCCATAATTTGCATGGCGTTCTCTGTCAATTTCTGCAAAAATTTCTGCTATTTCAGCGTCATTCTTCCAAGTTCCAAATACGTCATCTAGCTGTTTATGCTTTTCTTCCTCACTTATAAGATGAACTGCTGGAATCTCAATGAAAATTTCTTGACCATCAGGAACGTTAATTTCCTCTAATATTTCTATAGTTTTTCCCCGCTTTATACCTTTTATTTTCATAGCTTTTTCTCCTCAATCAAAGCAACTTATAACCCAATTCTACAAGCAAGGAAAGATTTCATCTGGCATCGGAGCCTCTATCCTGAATTGTAATCGGCGGGAATTCTACAGACTGCTGAGTGAGCAAGGGTTTTCAATCATTGACTTAGACCCAGCGGAACTGGACGCTGAAGGAATAACCAGTCGAGAGATTGCGACTCGAATCAAAAACTCGTGAAAGTTGTTGTCAATGCTACTTCACTCATTGCACTCTCGCTGCTCAACCAACTGGAACTGCTGAATGAGTTGTTTGATGAAGTGTTTGTTCCATCGGCAGTGTATCAGGAAGTTGTGATTCAAGGTGCAGGTCAATCGGGAGCTACCGAACTTGCTTCTATCACATGGATTCAACTGCAAGCTCCTGCTAAATTCTCACGGGAAAATAATCGCTTCAGATAACGACAAAGATGGTAGGTATCGTGCACTCATTGACCGAGCTAGATTGCCTGAGGATGACACTTACTACGCAGTAGTGATTTTAGCAATTCCACGGGAACGCGGTACTTACCGACTGACTATCTTCTCAGCTTCATAAAGACGCGATATATCGCTACAAATCATAACTTTTGTGGAGACCATCGCCAAATCTTGATAGTCTTATCAAAACTGCCGCTAGCAAGAGTCTTACCATCGGGAGCGAAGGCGACAGACAAAACCCGGTTGGTATGCCCTGTGAGGGTACTGATTTCCATTGCTGTAGCCATATCCCAAAGTTTTATAGTCTTGTCCCAACTACTACTAGCAAGAGTTTTTCCATCTGGGCTGATGGCGACAGACCCCACCCTATTGGTATGCCCTACCAGTGTGTGAATGTCATCTCCTGTTAGCAAGTTCCACACTTTGATGGTATGGTCCCAACTGCCACTGACAAGGGTTTCACCATCTGGACTAAAGGCAAGGGAATTAACAGCATCGGAATGACCTTTGAGAGTGCGAATTTCCTTCCCAGTGGCTAAATTCCATAAATTGATGGAACTATCAAAGTAATTGCCAGTAGCAAGTGTCTTACCACTGGGACTGAAAGCGACGGAATTAATCACATCGCAATCCCCTCTCATGGTGCGGATTTCCTGTCCTGTCGCCAAATTCCACAGTTTGATGGTCTGGTCCCAACTACCACTAGCAAGGGTCATACCATCTGGACTGAAGGCGATAGATTGAACCGAGGCTGAATGCCCAGTCAGTGTACGGAGTTCTTCTCCTGTAGCTAGATTCCACAGTTTGATAGTCTTGTCAGTACTGCCACTGGCAAGGGTCTTGCCATCTGGACTGAAGGCGACGGAATTAACCCAATCGGAATGCCCAGTCAGTGTACGGAGTTCTTCTCCTGTAGCTAGATTCCACAGTTTGATAGTCTTGTCGCCACTGACACTAGCAAGGGTCTTGCCATCTGGGCTGATAGCGACAGCCAAAACTGAATTGGAGTGTCCACTTAGGGTGAAATGAATAGAAAAATTTCCCAAGGCGGTCTCTGGAGACTCACTGGGAAAAGAAGATATACTGATCGCAGCTGGAGAAGATTGCCAATACCAAACTCCCCCAAATCCCAAAAGCGCGGCGATCGCACCACCCGTGATAACTGTTCTCATTGGAATAAAATACGACGCAGTCCGCATAGGACAGTGTATGGTCTACTCAACACCTATCAAGGTCTTACTGAAATAATTTGTAACTCGTCATAGTAAATCTGTCATTTGATTTATAATTACAAATAACAGATTTACTATGACGAATTAAGCCAGGGAAGTTCAGTATTAATCCTTACCAAGTATGGAAACACAAGAATAGCAGATTGTACTAATCAACTATCCTTATCCTGCTACTTTGACAAAATAGAAACATCCTACTTTTGTGGGAATAAACTTATTTACCAATCGCAGCGAAGGTATTCCGGATTTTTTACATAACTAATGACTACTTACGATATACTGACCAAATTTTGATAGTATTATCCTCACTACCACTGATGAGAATTTTTCCATCTTGGCTGAAGGCAAGGGCATAAACAGAGTCGGAATGTCCTACCAAAGTGCGGATTGGCTTTCCCGTTGCCAGATTCCAAAGTTTGATGGTTCGATCAAAACTGCTACTAGCAAGGGTTTGTCCATCAGGACTGAAGGCGACGGAGGCTACCTTACCAGAATGACCTATGAGTGTGCGGATTTGTTCTCCCGTTGCCAGATTCCACAGTTTGATGGTTCTGTCAAAACCGACACTAGCGAGGGTTTTGCCATCCGGGCTAATAGCAACGGAAATCACCTTGCCCGAAAGCTCTGGCAGTGTAAGGATTAACTTTCCCGTTGCTGAATCCCACACTTTGATAGTTCTGTCAAAACTACCACTGACAAGAGTCTTGCCATCGGGACTGAAGGCAACAGATCGAACCCAGGATGAATGACCTATCAGCGTACGAATTTGTTCTCCTGTTGCTAGATTCCATAATTTGATAGTGTTGTCATCACTGCCACTAGCAAGCATACCCGCCTGATCATGGGTTATGGGAGTGAAGGCGAGGGCATGAATGGAGTCAGAATGCCCTACGAGCGACTGGATTTCTTGGCCCGTTGCCAAATTCCACAGTTTGATAGTGTTGTCATCACTGCCACTAGCAAGGATTTGTCCATCTGGGTTGATAGCGACCACATTAACCCTGTCGCTATGACCGTTGAGAGCGCAGATTTCCTGTTTTGTAGCTAAACTCCACAGTTTGATGGTATCATTACTGTTACTGACAATAGTCTTACCATCAGGGCTAATGGCTACGGACAATACTGAGTTAGAATGCTCATTGAAGGTGTGGGCTAAGAAAAAGTTTTCTAAGGGAGTCTTCAGAGGCTGAGTCAGAATCGCTTCTTTATTGGTTAGCCGATGGTTCGGCTGAGTGAGGATAGAGGAAATTCTAGTTTCAATATGAAGATATTGGCGATACCAAAATTTCCCCGAACCCAACAACAGTATGGCAGTACCTGACAAGAGTAAATTTCTGAGTATGGCGTACTGTCTTGGTAAATATGGTAACTGAGTTGGTGGCGGTGTTACAGGAGATGCTGCTCCTGTTGAGAGTTGCGATGACTGCTTTGGAGTCAAGTCCCTAATCGCTTCATTTACTGATTGATAGCGCTGCTGGATATCTTTTTTTAACAGCCTGTCTAGAACCTGATCTAATTCACTACTAACCGGACTTCTCAAATATTGCCGCCAATCTCGTACCCAGCTATACCCATGTTCCATCCACAGTTGAAAAGGGGAAACTCCCGTGAGGAGATGGAAGCAAGTAGCACCCAAACTGAACAAATCACTAGCTGGGTATGCTGCACCATCCTTTATTTGTTCAATCGGGGAATAGCCATGTGAACCAATGGTCGTCCTCGATTTCATCTGTACTCTTGCCGTAAGTTGCTTCGAGGAGCCAAAATCAATCAGGTAAAACCGCCTATCACTTTTACGGTGAATAATATTTTGTGGCTTGATATCGCGGTGAATGACTCCACGTTCATGAATAAACTTGAGGACAGGTAGTAAATCCAACATAAGTTCTTGAATCTCAAGCCCGCTATACGCCTTCCTTTGTTGCAACTCCTTTAACAAATTCTGCCCATCGATAAATTGTTGCACCAAATACAGGTAGTTGTCTTCCTCAAAATAAGCTAATAGCGTCGGAATTTGGGGATGTTCTCCAAGTTGTTGCAGTCGCTGAGCCTCTTTTTGAAACAACTCCATCGCTTTTGTCAACGCCCAATTTCCGTGGAATTTTGGTGCTAATTGCTTGATGACACAGCGTTCATTCAATTTGTCTACATCTTCTGCTAGATAGGTTCTTCCAAATCCACCCTCATCTGAAAGCACTCGCATGACACGGAAGCGATTTCGCAGCAGTAATACCAGTGGAGTTCTGCAAGTTTGGCATGACTGTTTTCCGTCAGGATTTAGGGGATTTGGGCAATCAGGATTTAGGCAGCAGCTCATCATTTACGATACACAACTGCGTGACAAATTATGCAAATTTTGACCCGGAATTATCCTTAATAGGATTAAATTTTCTCCCCATTATACTAAATATTTTTTGATCAATAAATAATTTTACGACTATAAAAGCTTTACTTATATATCCGCAAATTTATAGACATGCGGTATTAAGAACAACCGATAAATTACTCCCTTCCCGGTCTAAGATTACCTATTTTAAAGAATCACGAAGACGCGAAGTACAAGGGAGAAAGAAGAGAAGAAGATCGGTAATCTTGTAGCGGTTCGGGAGTAATACGCTTGCTGTTAAGCAGTAGGGTGTGTTAGCGAAGCGTAACGCACCATACATAAACAATACACTTATTTACATACATTTCTTTTTCATCGCCTATCTACTTAAATCATCTGTATGTATCTATAAATTGCTATAAATACAGTCAAAATGCTATTTAAATCTGTTTTTTACCTTTTTAATTTTTAACTTGATACTTGAGGCAAGAAACGTTTAAACTTATCTTGCGAATTCCTTGCTTTTAACTTTGCTTTCCATTGCCGAATGGCATTTGCGGTCCTTGCTACAGGCGGCAAGTATCCTTGGGAAATTTCTTCGCTTGTCATTCTAGTATCATCTTTGAACCTTTGGGTGGTTAAACAGTTAACCAAAGTAGGCAAATACGATTCCATGCCCAAAGCCCAAATCACATCATCAACTGACTGAAAGCGCTCCTGTATACAAATCTTCAGCATTTGACCTAAAATCTGGGCAAAAGTGTCACTAATATCTACTTCTTTTTGCCAATATATCTCACCTGTTTTTGGGTCATGGTCAAATTCTAAGGGTGCTTTTCCCGTCAACAAATAAAGACAAGTTACACCGACTGCATAAATATCACTGGCATATACTGGACGTAGAGAGAACTGTTCAGGTGGAGCAAATCCTACCGTCCCTACGAAATTTGTGGTTTCACTGTTCTGAACCAATTCCTCTTTCACCGCTCCAAAATCTATCAGCACTAATCGCCCATCATCTTCACACAGCAGCAAGTTATGGGGCTTAATATCCCGATGAATGACATGATTTTTATGAACATACTGCAGTATTGATAGCAGTTTTAGTAAAAACTGTTTAACTGCAGCTTCACTCTGGCGACCAGTTCGCTTGACTTCCTGTGCTAAGGTGTAACCCCGCACGTATTCTTGAACTAGATAAAATTCCCCATTCGCTTTAAAGTAGTCTAAAAGCATGGGAATTTGAGAATGCTTACCCAGTTGACCCAAGGTTTTTGCTTCTTTTTCAAAGCGTTCACAGGCCAGTTCCCAGCTTTTGGAATTAGTCGTCTTGGGACAAAGCTGTTTAATCACACAAAGAGGACTTCCAGGTAACACCACATCTTGAACTAGAAACGTAACGCCAAAACCACCTTTGCCCAACATACGCAGGATTTGGTAGCGATCGCGAAATCGCTGCTTAGAACCACATAGCTGACCAAGAAGCTGTAAACTCTCCTCGTGAGAATAGGATATGTTCATAGAAAAGCGATTCATCGGTTAAGAATATTGGTTGAGATCAAAAAGCAGTACTAGAATGTTTCCAATCTAACCACAAACTATATTTTTTTAGGCTAGTAATATTACTAGAGGTTTGTAAAGTCTTGCTCTTTAGGGAGTCAGTAAGAGACGTTCCGGCGGAACGTCTCTACGTCCGTCAGGAGTCAGGATATCTCAAAATTAGACTTGTTGCAAAAGTACCTGACGAGTGGCATATAGACGAACAGTTTTGCCGACTTTTATTGATTTTTGCCTGAGTTTTATTCTGACTCCTGGCTTCTGACTCCTTCTATAAATTAAGGTACTTCAATGGGAATTAAAGTATCTTCCGGCAGATAGTTGCAGAAACGCCCTTCATCTGATGTCACCAAAATTAGGCGTAGAGGATTATCTGGCGGAACTTGCAAATCTGCCCAAGGCACTGCTAGTTCTAAGCACTTGTTTAAAGCGACTTGGGCGCGACTGACACGTGGGAGCCATTGATCATGCTCTCCAGCTTCTTGAAAATGAATCGATAGCGTCAGCAAATTAATCTCTAGATGGTGGTGGAATAGGTAATTAACTGGTGCGAGATCCGGCACCTGAGTCAAGGGAGCAGGACTATTGTGCATTGTCATGTGGGGATAGAACCACAGCAAATTCAACTCGGCTGGCAAATCCTGCCCTAGTTGAACACCAGTTATGAAGTCTAACCGTAAGTAGAAATTTAGGTGATCGACTCCATACCAAAGGCGTTGAATAACGCTGCTATTGTGCATTGTTCCCCGTGCACCGCCTATTTCTAAGCGTCCAGCTTTATTCCAGTCTTGTTCATCACCTCTGCCATCAATTCTTGGATGAATAAAGCTTTCAGGTCGGTGGTCTGCCCGTGCTTCGTGGACTTCCAAGGGTTGGCGGAGATAGGGAGGTATAGGTTCATTTAATGCCTGATAAATACCACACAAATGTGAGCGAAATAACTGGTCGAAGATCGCATCCTGATTTGACGAATGTCCTTCGCCAAACCACCAGAACCAGTCGGAACCCTCTGCCGCATACAAAGCGGACCAAGCTTCCGGGTTGTTTTCTTCCGTTGCTTCTGGATGATTTGCAAGCATTATCCTTGCTTGTGTCAGGTAATCCCAAGCCCGATTTTTAGCGGGATCTCCAATCCAGGTCGTGAAGCTACCGTCTACCCAAGAACCGCTATGCAGTTGTTCTCCTGGAATAGTTGCTGTTGCCGGAAACTGTTCGAGAAATTCTGAGACAGTGACCAGTTTGAGGCGCGGTTCGTTCGAGAGTGTTTGATATAAAGCCTCCAAGAAGGGTTTGCCATCTTGGGGATAAAATTCCCAGCAATTCTCACCATCCAAGGCAATAGTCACTAACCAAGGTTGTTCGCTTTCTTGGGTTCTTTGCATTCTGGCGATCGCTTGTAAGTGCCCCACTAAATCTGCTGCTGCTTGCTGTGGCGGCATGGAACTGTAGGTAAAGCCAATTAAATCCGATAACCTATGGTCGCGAAACACGATTGCCAAATCACCTGTTGGGGTTTCTAAGCGGTATGGTCGGTACAGCAACTCTGGTTCTTGGACATTCCCCGCCCCATCGCGGTGGAAAAAGTGCTTCAGTGACGACCCTAGTACTGCTTCATCTGAGCAAATCCACTTAAATCCCTGCTTAATAATATACGGTAATATCTCTGGGCTAACTGACTGTTCTGAAGGCCACAAACCACGTGGCGGCTGTCCAAATCTGTCTTGATATAATTTCCAAGCTTTCTGCAAATGTCGGGGGATATCTTCTGCCCACTGAAACCGATACTGGGGTAGAGTCATATTTGACACTGCTACCCGACCGGAATTTGTATTGGCAAGTAAGGGCAAGATGGGGTGGGTGTAGGGCGTAGTTGTCACCTCGATTTGCCCAGCATCTTGCATTTTCCGGTGTTGTGGGATGATTCTGCTAATAATTTCTCTCTGTTTAGAGTAAATTCGCTGGCGATCGCTTAAAGTAAAATTCTCACCCTGCTTTAACCACACTGCAATTTCCTGGTCATCCCAAAACAGGGGGTCAATCCATGCCAGATTGTGCCAAGCTAATAAATCACTATAATCTTGCAGTTGCCAATTTGCCAAACACCAAGCTTGCCCTTTCTCCTGCTGCTGTTGGTACAACTGGGCATAGCGAGGATGAGGATCAATCAGGGTGTGGTGATTGGCATCAAAAAAGTGTTTTATGATAAATTCCCGTTGTGGGAGAGTTAGTTGTTCTGTAGGTGTTAAAGTGACCTCCAAGTAAGGGTCAAAGGCAGTGCCAGCAATGTAATCTTCCAGCTGCAATATGAGCGATGGTACTAAATTCACCGTTTGGTGCAACTTAGGATAGCGTTCTAGGATTAGCACCAGATCGAGATAATCCTTGGTACCATGCAACCGTACCCAAGGCAGGCGATACTGTTGAGTGCTCAGCGAAACGCCCGTGCCAGGAGATTTGTACAGAGGCTGATGTTGATGCCATATAAAGGCGACGTAAAGGGGATGGGGCATAGGAATAGTTAATAGTCATGAGTCATGAGTCATGAGTCAATAGTCAATAGTTAATTGTTAAT
>CAZZXJ010000169.1:0-10655 GCA_964657905.1 uncultured Stigonema sp. | reverse complement strand
AAGCTTTTCGATGATTCTGAATGGTTGCTTTATTTCCGCCGTCGTGTACTAGTACAGCTGCGCGTTCGTCAAAAGTCACTCATGCTTATATTTAAGCTTTTCGTTGATTTGGAATGGTTTACAGCAGTTTTCAATTGAATTGACCACATTGTAGGGGCGGGGTTACCCCGCCCTTATGGGTAGGCATGCAAGCCTTGCCCAGAAATATGGACGGGCGAGACGCCCATCCCACAAGAAACTATTTGGTGCAAAATTGACATGCTCCCATGTCAATTATCGGTGAAATGTCTATGATGCTGTAAGCCAGAGAGCGATCGCCCTACTTATCCATCAAGCGATCGCCTCTTTAATTCTTCTGCTTTTAGCCAACAGCATAGTCACTCATTTCCCGCATGAAAGGAGGATGAAAACCTAGCACAATATCTTGTTTTGGCACACCCAAATCGACTAAATCTGCCGCAATATCATGCTCCGTTGAATTGTAAAAAATCCAGATTTTCTCATTCCGAATATCAAGATGTATTACACAATGATGTACCCAGCGCTTATGCTGCCAACCTAAATGCACAATTTGATAGTGATTTCGCTGCGTATCGAAAATAGTCTCAACCTCAATCTCACCATAAGCTGGCTTAACTTCTGCGTAACCCATCAACAATTGCTGCACAATTTGCTGATAGTTCGTTAATTTATCCGTCAGTCCTTCCATAGTGAAATTTGCTCCAATTGAATGTCGTAAACAATCATTTTTACGGAATTTTATTGCAGCATTGATGCCGGAAAATAAAGTTGAAAGAAACTGTTATAAATTAAATTGGGCACGGCTAGATAGAGAATGCGATCCGGGTCTTCACGACGCAATGCAGCCCGATAGTTAATAAACTGCCCCAGTGCTGTATGAAACTCAGAAATTGCCGAAGCAAAGCGCCAAAAAACTTTTGACTTCCACGGCAATTTTCTCTTCTCCTCGCTCCGCAGCCAGTAATCGTTCTGCTCCCAAGTCAATTTCCATATCTACACCACCTACTTTAATCTGAAGTGGATCGTGAGTCACATTCCACCCATCCTTAGTAAGCGCCGTCTTAACAACTTGATGAAAACGATGTTGAGGATATTGATTTTTACATAGACCTAACAGCAGAGAGAATTTTAGCTGCTGAAAAAACTGGTAAAAAAATAGCAGTAGAGATAAAATCCTTTTTAGGAGCCTCAGACGTAACTGAATTTCACCTAGCTCTTGGTCAATGCCTCAACTACCGTTCAGCATTGAGGTTGACAGAACCTGATCGGATTTTGTATTTAGCCGTTCCAGTAGATGTTTATAATGAGTTTTTTAGTCGTAAGTTTATTCAAAGAATTATTGGCGAATATCAACTAAAATTACTAATTTTTAATCCAGATCAAGAGGAGATTGTTATATGGAGAGACTAAATTACAAAGAAATAGTCCAAAAAATTCTGGAAAGTCATGCAAAAAATCGCTCAAATAGTCAGACAGAAGTCAAATTGTTATTTGATACAGAGCGCGATCGCTATCAAGTTATGAATATTGGTTGGCAAGAGCTAACGCGAATATTTGGTTGTATTATTTATGTAGAAATTAAAGATGGCAAAATTTGGATCGAACGCGATGGAACGGAAATCGGAGTGGCTAATGAATTAGTAGAAGCTGGAGTTCCTAAACAAGATATAGTTTTGGCTTTTAAAGCCCCATACAAACGAAAATTTACTGAGTTTGGTGCTAGTTGAAGCACATAGGAGTTAGGAAATCTACGGCAATTAGGGAAATAACAACTTTATAGCGATCGCCTTGTCTTGTAAAGTTTTTACGCATCAAGCTAGAAAACCAATAATTTATCTTAGCCTAAATATCAAAATGACGCCGGAAGCGGGGGTCAATGTGGTGTGTTTTCCGCTGGTTGCAGGTGAAACAAAGGGTTTGCAGGTTGCTGATATCATTTGTACCACCACGGGCAAGGGGGATGATATGGTCGATAGTAAGGTCAGTTTCTTGGTGAGTTTTCCCGCAGCTTTGGCAATGGTATTTATCGCGTTGGTATACGTATATCCTCACTTCTTTTGGGATGGGAATTCGCGGAGTTTTGCTCATTACTTGGTTTCGTTTATCATGCGGCGAATATCGTCAAGGGGCGATTCGGGGTGGGTGGTTTCTGGTGTTTGTTCAATTTCTGGTTCATCAGGGATAAATTCTACACTTACTCTGATTCTAATTTTTCCTTTTTGCCAACCTTTAGCTCCTATCTTTAGGATTTCACAATCTATACCATCGCCCAACCAGTCTTTTTCGCATTGACTCCGTGGTCTGGAATCATAAAATGTCGTAATAAATTGTATTTTTTTTTAATTTTAAAACATCATTTAACAAGAAACAATTCAGGAGTCAGGAGTCAGAATTCAGCATGAATTCTGTACGAATGGCGGATGAATAAAGGGGTTTAATTCCCCCACCAAATTGGAAATTTGTTGGTCTTCAATCAGTGGAGATCTGAATCCTATACTGATTGATTCTGACGACTGACGTCACGACTCCTGACTCCTTCTTCAATGCTGTTTGTAACTGATTTTTGAAAGCCTCTTTTAATGCTTCCCTAAGTTTACCTACTTTGAACATTGCAATCTTAGAATTACAAACATCATCATCATTGTGATGTGGTAAAAAAGAGTTGTCTTGCATATCAAAATTTATTCTTTAAACTTATCCTACAAACTATACTTAACAATTGTATTCGCGTCGAATTTAATTTGTCACTACACAGGCGAAGTCCACCTATGCATCATCATAAGTAGTTGAACAGAATTAATTACACAATGTCCGCCGCGAACTCGTGCGTAGACGCGTTAGCGTAGCGGTAGCGACGAAGGAGCGTCAGCGGCTTCCCGTAGGGTAGCGCTTGGGAAGCAATCGCTGCGGGTTTGGGATTGCTTCACTTCGTTCGCAATGACGGTAAATATTTTTGTCCACCTACTTACTGGAATGGGGCTACAGAAATAAAGTCCGTGCATGCGGACTTTTATATCGTTCCAATGGTCACGGCTATTAACTATCTTTAGGCATCATCTGACGAATCTCGTCAAGTGGTGAAATTAGTTTGCCTGATTGCAATCCATTATTTGGGGAACTTTCTGCTACTTCAAGGGCTTCAGGACAAAATTCTAGAGTAATTCTAACTTTTCCTCGTTGCCAGGTTTTAGCACCAGGTTTTAGTAGTTTGCATCCTAATCCTTCTCCAAACCACTTTTCCTTCTCCTCTTTTAGTTCTGCTATTTGTTTTTGCATAGTCTGCATTAGTGCTGTAATGAATTCATCAACGGTAAACGTACGATTAGAAACTACGATTTGACCAGCATATACAGACACAACATCTTCCCGTTCTAAACGCTCAAATTTGTCACTCATTTTTATCTTCAGCCCTGAATATTCTTTTACTAAGTAGGTCAGCGCAAATAACAGTAGGGTGCGTTACGGCTGCCGCAACGTACGGGAGCATCTCACTTTTGTAAAAATACGCCTGCCCTGGCGAATGGAATTCGCGGCTATACAGACAAAACCCACCTCTGTGGGTTTCAAATTCCTGGAGTCCGCGTAGGCGGACTTCGTTTGTATAGCCGCGATTTCTAATCGCCGGGTATATTTGCAAAGGTGAGATGCTCGCGCAACGCACCCTATATAGACAATACTTAATAATCATCCTTAGTAATCATTCAAGTGTCATCCGTAGATAAACGCAGATAGCAGTCATTTTTTCTCGTTACTGGGATCAATATATGTGGGTTAAACTAGAGGCAGAGCCTCTGGGTAGGCCTTCCCACGCTGAGCGTGGGAACGAGGAAAAAGCTTAAACTCGCATAGATTGAACTACGCCATTGGACTCAACAACATCGTTATCAGATGAAGTCATATCAACCACTTCTACATCCGATTGTCCAATCACAGGCAACAAATAATCATACAATTGTATTGCCTGCAAACAACTATTAATTCCAGTAACTGCTGAATTGTACGCCTCAATCTTTTGCTCAACCACACTCATTAACCGCCGATTACTGGTAATCTTTTCCTCAGCTTCTTTCTGTAGCGTTTGCTCTAAATAGGCACGCGCATGAGGGTACTGTTGCAAAATTTCATCTGCTTGCTTATCAGCCATTGGTAAAAACTGACTTTTCAGGATTTGATTGATGGTTTGGCGGAAAGTTTTGCGAATGGTTTGAGAAACTTTTGGTTCAAAATCCAACTTGAGCAACTGCCTAATCGCAGGTTCGGCTTCCACCATGCTTTCGCAGTCGTAACCTTGAGAAGTTTGCTGCAATGTTTGCCGGAACTGGTATATTGAAAAAGTGCCTTCATCATAAAATCTGGGGCTTTCTCGTACAAAGCGATCGCACTCTACCCGCGCCGCACTCACCAAAGCATGAGCAATTTCTTTTTCCAGCACTTTCAACTCTTGCTCAATCCCACCATCATTGCCAAGTAAACGATATAATTGGCGATAGGATTCTGACTTGCGAATCCTCTCAATTAACCGTTGGAACAGATTGGCGACCAATTTCTGAGAAGACTCAACCAAAATATCTTCCAACTGATTCGCCAAATAATAAAATGCCTCTACTAAAATGGCAATTAAAGGCGCAGTAGCATTGCGAGGATGACTGAGAGTTGCACGTCGATAAGCATGACTCACAGAAAAAGTATCTAACAACTCATCTAAATGGCGAGTCATCCGTGACTGCAATTGACGAAAATCTGCCTCAAAAGCATCACAGTCATTCGTGATGACTTTGTTAACTTCTTCTGCAATTGAAGAGCGAAAATCGTTACCAACTTGCTGTAGTTGCTGGTTGAGGCGTTGCAACTCCTGCGCCTTCATCGCCTCAATTTCGCGGGGTTGACTGTCTAAATCTCGTTGCACAGCCTGAAAATGTTTCTTCAGTTGAATACAAACATCTTCCAAATCGTCTGCAAGATTTTTAAACAACTGAGGACGCTTTTCTTCGGTAAGATAGCGAGTGATGGCAGTTTTAAATTCCTCAATACCGCTATCTTGAATGAGCTGGTTAATCAGCGGCGTTCCCTGTTCCGATAAAATCCTGGCATAGTTTTCATTTGCAGGACCATTGTCAACCGAAATCCGGAACTTACTGGCAGATAGCTTACCAGAAATAGTACAGTATCGCAGAAATTCATAGACAAACTGCGGCGTTTCCTCCCTACCATCCAAACCTTTGATACTTTCAGCAAAGACGGAATCTAAACCAAACCGATCCCGTCCACTTGTCTGTTTAATCTGACTACCATAAAATCCCAGCAACCCACTGGTTTTAAAAACCCGAGTGGTATCCCGAAACTGGTGACTAATTAAATCATCCAGACGTTGTCGTAGCTGGGTATTGTACCAAGTTTCATCAATGCGGTTAAAGACATAGAACACGCGATCGCGTATCCCTGAGTTCCCGCGCATCGTTTCCAAAAGTTCCGTTTCTTCCTTCGTCATATCACCCGCCGCCGCAGGTTTCAGCAAGCACACCACCGCCGAAGTATCCGGGTGTTGAATTTTGGCGTAAGTTAACTGTGCATCCTTCTCCACAGGTGCATCAATACCTGGTGTATCAACAATCACATTACCATCCTGCAACAGCGGATGATGACAGTAATACTCAATGCGCTTCAAAACAGCACTATTGCTTCCACGACGCGCATAACCAGCAGCTTCCTTAAGATTAGAAAAGTTAAATTGCTCCATGGAATATGTGGCATTATTCAATGTGTAGATGTATTGACGATTTGCCACATACCCCTCAAGCAACAACATCAACGCCTTCGCCTGTTTCGCCCGTTCCGATTTACTCTCACCACCCTCCTGCTGGATAATAGCTTCACACCCTTGGCACAGCAGGTCGATAACCTCAGCTTGGTTGATATTCGCTACTGTCGTAAATCCTAACTCCTGACACAAAGAAATTGCTTGTTCCCGAATCTCTGCCTCACTCAAAAACGTTAAAACAACTCGTTCCTTATCTAGTTCCGCATACTCAATTTTGCATTCCGTGCCAGTGGCGTGTCCCTCTGCACTGTACAGCAATTCCCGTTCTAGCAGTGCATTGATCAGCATAGATTTACCCGCACTAAACGCACCCGCAAACACAATCTCAAACTTCGGGGAAATCGCTTTACCTAAAGAAGTTTGCACAGGTGTAATATCGTGAGAACGCAAAGACGGTTCTTGCTGTAAAAGTAGTAATATAGACTCAACTTGTTCTTTTAAATTTTTGCACTGAAGCGGAAAGTCTTGCATTTTAAGCATCCTAATTATATAGTATTTAAGCATTACCGTATATTCTATGAACGCAAAATATGCCAAAACCTCAGTACAATTACTAATTTATTCCCCCAAACTTATTACTTGATCACTAGCCCATGAAAGTCCTTGCTCTTAGACTAAAATCTAACGAAGATTTGAGACAAAGTTTAAATAACTTGACCAAAAAAGAAAATATCAAAGCCGGGTTTATATTGACTGCAATTGGAAGCCTAAAACAAGCAACAATTCGCTTTGCCAATCAAGAAATTAGTACAGTATTAAGCGACAAATTTGAAATTCTTTCTCTCAACGGTACAATAGCAACCACAGGCGTACATCTTCACATTACCATTTCCGACAGACAAGGCAAAACCATCGGCGGACATCTCAGTGATGGATGCATTATCTACACAACCGCTGAAATAATTATTGGCATCAGCGAAGAACATACCTTTCTCAGAACCCTTGACACACAAACAGGCTACAAAGAACTAGAAATCATTTCAAATTACTCTCAAAACCTCTCTTAAACCCACATTGCGCAGGTGCCAGCCCGAACGTGCTCCTTGGGTTTCAATTAAGAGATTTTCGTACATACACTCAAGAACTTGCAACGACGGTTTCTGTATCTGTTATATCAAATCCGGTTCAGTTAAGAGAATTTGCCAACCGTCAATCTGTGTAGAGACGCGTTAGCGAAGCGGCACGAAGTGCCATTTCGCGTCTCTACAAGGGTTTCAATTGACGCATAATTAATTTCCACCAGATGTCTAGTAGAAAACAGAGCATTACCCGTTTATTTGTCCTAGTACCGCAAGGCGTTCGTCACTCATGTTTATATATCAAGGCTTGTGCCTGTTTGAAATGCTTGCTTTATTTACGCCGCGCTGCACTAGTACTACTTCTGATTAGATCGGAAGCAAACCAGTAAATTTATAAACCGCAAAAGATGATAATCTTAGTATATTAGTTATTGCAGAAACCCGGTTTATTCTTGCAATACCTTCGCCAATTTCTGATATCATGTCCGTC
This sequence comes from uncultured Stigonema sp., assembly GCA_964657905.1. Taxonomy (GTDB): domain Bacteria; phylum Cyanobacteriota; class Cyanobacteriia; order Cyanobacteriales; family Nostocaceae; genus Stigonema. The sequence continues at coordinate 3,307 of CAZZXJ010000169.1, read as the reverse complement.
GAATCAGCCATAATCAGAGAACCCCACCCCGCTTGTGGCTTACGCCAAAGCACCCCTCCCCGCAAGCGGGGAGGGGTTGGGGGTGGGGTACAATGTCCACGGGAATTATGGCTAATCAAACGGACATGATATGAAAAGCCCCACAGACTCTTATGTCTGGGGCTACACAAACGAAGCCCACCTCCGTGGGCTTGAATCCTTGCAGGCTGCGGAGGCGCACGAGTGTTCGTATAGCCCCACTCTTCTAGAGTGAGGGCAATAGGAGCGAAGGTATTGTTCTTGGGTATCTAGTTGCTAACAAGTGATTTTTGTTAGCAACCTTGTTTTTTTGTATAAATTCTAATTTTGTACTAACTTCGCTTAAGAGCTAAGGTAAGTCCATCCGCAATTGGGACAAGGGAGAGCGTTATGCGTTCGTCGTCGTGCAACTTCTCATTAAAAGCACGGATAGCTTGGGTACTTTGATCTTGATCTAGGGGATCAGCAGCTCGCCCAGACCACAAAACATTATCAATCGCAATCAATCCACCTGGACGAACTAATTGCAGACATCGCTCGTAATATGCGTCATAGTTTTCTTTATCTGCATCGATAAAAGCAAAATCAAACGTCTGGGCAACACTTGCAGCCAAAAGCTGATCTAAAGTTTCTATAGCTGGTGCCAATCGCAGATCAATTTTGTCAGCAACCCCTGCTTGCTGCCAATAACGACGAGCGATCGCAGTATATTCCTCACTGACATCACAAGCGATAATTTTGCTATCAGCAGGAAGCGCCAAAGCCACGGAGAGTGAACTGTAACCCGTGAACACCCCAACTTCCAGCGTTTTCTTCGCTCCTATAAGCTGCACCAGCAGCGCCATAAACTGCCCTTGTTCAGGTGCAATCTGCATCCGTGCCCGAGGATGACTGGCAGTCTCTTGCCGCAACTTTAGGAGAATCTCAGGTTCCCGCAAGGAAGCGGATAATAGGTAATCGTAGAGTTGGTTATTTAGACCAAGAGTCCTTTTTGGCATAGTTAATAGATAGTTATCGCCACATAAAGCCTATTTTAGCGATTTACGGCTAATATAACCAAAACAGAAGACCATTCAGGAGCCCTTTTTGGTAATAAAGTATAACTTTGAGTGTTATCCCTGATTAAAATGATGTCGTAATTATGAACATAAATCAGCAGAAGCTACATTAATGGTACGGATAATTTTCACAGCAATTTTGCTCTTGTTACTGACAGCTTGTAGTTCGATAGCACTGACACCGACTCGCCAGTTAGTGCAAAAAGCGATCGCAATGGACCTACAGCAAACTCAACAGCAACTTAACCAACAGCTAGATTTGGATTTTCGTGGATTTAGAATCAATCACCTATCAATTACTGAGCAAAAACCTCTACCTGTCCAAAATTTACCAGCTTTTCGTGTTCGAGGAACCTACGACCTGACTTTCAGGCTACCAAAACGAAGGTTAACGCAACCGCAAAAACCGTTTGAAGTTTACCTGCAACTCCAGAAAGAAGCCAAAACCTGGCGCTTGCTGCTTCCTGAAAGAGGCAGCAATGATACTCAACCTGGTTGGCGTAGCTATCTCATCCAATAAATTGGTTGTTAATTGTTAATGGCTAATTGTTAATTGTCACCATTAGCCATTAACTGTGTGTAACTATACAAACTATCATAAGGATTTCTACTTTACTTTTAACAGCCGGCCATGATTGAAGCGATACTTTCATGGGAGATAGGGCAAGATGTATTTCAACTTCTTTGCTGGTTCCAGTATTGGAATTGTAGTCTTGGTGCTATTGGTTTTTAGCGTACTGCAATGGTTCCACATACCTGCTGGCAACTTTCTTGACTGGGTGATTGGAGGCGCAAGTTTTGAGTGGCTATTGGTGATTGTCACCGTACCTTGGAATATCCATTTTCAAGCCAAGGAAGTTTTAGCAGAAGGAGTGCAGTCGGCTGAAAAAGGAATTCCCGTGGATGATAAACAACTGAAGTATGTCATGGTTTTGGCAAAGCGATCGCTTTTGGCAGCAATTGCTTTACACTTACTCTCAGCCTTTGGTCTTTACACCCTTGCTGCTACTGGCATAAGTGCTGTGGGCTACGTCAGTTCCGGTGCAGCTTTATTATTAACCGCCCTACGTCCAGCTATCAGCGCCTACGAGTATTTATATGCGCGGTTGACAATGATTCACCAAGAATGGAAGTATCCCCGCGAAGATATTGTAGAACTCCGCCACCGCGTTGATAGTATGGAAGTAATGCTCAAACGTTTAGAAGAGCAACTCAACCCAGAACACCCTTACTCCTTAGCAGCAAAACAACAACTTGACTCAGAAGAAACTCGCCAAGAATTAGCGCGTCTTGGTGCTAGTTTAGAAAAATTATCCGCCACAAATCAAATTGAACATGAACGTTTAGCGCGGGAAGCAGAAGCGGCGATCGCTCAGCTTTCTATCGATGGGCAATTTCTCGATCATGTCCGCGAAATTATTCGTTTTTTCAAAACAGCTTAACTAGTGTTCACTACTAAGTAACAAAGTGTAACACTTAACGAGGAAGGATGTCATCTAAGCGAAGTTGGAGACGGGGCAAAAGCGGTGAGTTAATTGACTGGTTTAGTCGGTATTTTTGTTGAGTATAGGTGTCTTCAACCAGTTGACAGACAGTGAAGGTAGGTTGTTTGGGTTTACCAATAAATGCTACACCGCCTAACCCTCGATAATCCACAATCCAATATTCAGGAATGCCTAAGAGCGCATATTCCTCAAGCTTGCGAGCATAGTCGGTTTCCCAGTTGGTGCTAACAACTTCAACCACCAATTTCATCGAACGTCCCAGTGTAATTACAGGTTCTCGCTCCCAAAGAGGTTCACGGTCGAGAACAGTTTCATCGAGAACCACAACATCAGGACGACGAGCCGTAGCAGCATCTGCGAAGGGGTAAATTAAGCAAGTGCGAGGAATAAACCAGGGGATCTGTTCCGCAACAAGGTAAATACCAATTTGGGTTGCAAGTTTGCCACTCACGGTTTCGTCAGGACCAGTGGGTTCCATGTCAATTAGTTCTCCATCTGCCAGTTCATAGCGGGTATTATCTTGGTATTGGGAGAGAAAATTTTCTTTAGTGAGCGTTTTTGAGGAGATATATGTCATTGTGTCAATACAAATGAAGACGTAATATCAGATAACCGAATCTTAGAGTGAATCGTAGTCAATCGCAATGAACAGGGTGTGGGGTGTGGGGTGTTCTTAACCCCATACTTAAAAGCAGGGGTTTCAAAAAAGGACGCCGTGTTTCTCGT
>CAZZXJ010000168.1:0-10745 GCA_964657905.1 uncultured Stigonema sp. | reverse complement strand
AAAAAGAAAAAAAGCGAGATCTTCTTTACTACAGAGCAAGTGCATTTATGCATGGCGTAATAATTACCCGCGACCCCTATTTATCAGTTGTTGATTTAGGTTTTGGACCTGTGTTACGAACATTGATAAATGTACTAAGTATGTCGAACCAAAAAGGAGCACCCATAGCAAATGCTAAACCACTTAAAGTCCAACCAGGAATGCGTATAAGGAAAAATCTACACCAATTGAATAGTGATTTCAAAGTAAATCGAGATTGAGGTTGTTTTTTCTGTTGTCTTTGAAGTGGTGTTTCGGGTTTTGGACAATCAATAAAATCCCTACCAAATTGCTCGCATCTGTTACTTTCTGTCCAGCCTATGGGTAGGGAAGGGATATTAGCTAAACTTCTGGAAACTCCTTCATTTATTTGCTTTAAATTATCTGTAGGAGACTCATTTGCATTGGTTTGAACTGAAGAGTTTTGATTTTGAATCGCCAGATTTGCGTTAGTTACGATTTCCTTTCGCAAACTTTCATTCCTTGATAATTTACTAACCATGTGGAATGTGTCAGCGTTGGCGATCGCCGCAACAATTAAACCAATTACAAAAGCTACTCCTTTAGCGTTACGCTTATAGACACCAGAAGCTCTATCCATTGAACGGTCAAACCAGGTTTCAATTTCTTTTTTAAACTGATCGACTTCTTTGTCTACATTTTCAGCTTTAATTTTAGTTCTAACAGTGAGTGCATAAAGAGTTTCTCGAAGACCTATAGGCAGTAGTTTTTCTAATCTTTTAATTTCTTCATGAATATCCTCATAAGCTTCATTAAGTGCTTTATAAGTTGTGCTTTCTGGGGTTGCCCTCACTTTTTCAATTTCATTCCAGAATCTTATAGAAATTTCGCTATCACTTTGAATTATACCTATAGCTTCAGTCAAATTTGATTGTAAATATTCTACTAGTTCCTGATCATTATTATTAATAAATGCATCTTTTTTAATCAATCTAATTTGATTAGCAAATTTGATATAATTATTAACATCCAATTGACCTTGCTGATCATAAAAACACTTTTGACAATTTTCGATGAATAACTCTATTTCTTCTTTAATAAGAGCAAGACTAGTAGATAAACTGATTTTTCCATTTTTAAAGTTTTCCAAAATATTATTGGCTCTTGAAATTAGTGATTCACCATGATCACCATTAAAGCCTAAGTTATATTTTAGGTCTGTTAAAACTTTTTTTTCATAGGTCGCTTCTATCAACTCTTTTATTTTAAAAATAATTTCATTATTGACAAATTTTTTAAGGTTTAACCAGTTCAGCTTCTGAACAACACTAGGAATTTTTAATTTTACAAGTAAAGTGGTTGAGAACGTTTCTGCTGGAATGTAAGAGGGAGCGCTACGCCTTTTTTCTATAAACTGATATTTGTCGTTATCTACAACTTGGTTTACAAAATCTAAATAATCTTTGTGTTGTAAAATATCAATTGATTTTATTTTATTAACAATTCTTTTTTTTTCTTCGCTATTAGGAAAGCATTTCTGGAAGCTTTCACTTTCAATAAATTTATTTATGTCTTCCCTAGATCCATCCAGAAATGAGTTGATTTCTTCCGTTGCTGTATTCAGACTAGAAACTTGAGTATATTTTTTATGTTTGTATTCTTTGGCATCGTTTTTTAGCTTTTTCTCTAGTTCGGTAAATGTAGTTCTTAGATCCGTGCAGCTTGGTTGGTTATCCGGAATAGCTTTTTTTATGTCTTCGAGTTGAAGATTCATAAACTTTTCAATATCAAAACTACTTACGCAGCCTAAATCAGTCAATCTCGACGTAAAAGTGCCTAACCTCGCCTCTATTCCATTTTTTGCTTCCTGGTTCAGATTTTTGATTAAAGGATTGTTGTAAAGGTCAGTGACTAATCCTTTAACAACCCTAGCCTGTCCTACAGATACCCCCTCACCTCCAGTTAAAAGAATTTCAATAGAACGTTTTAAATGAATAGCTCTCCATTGTAAAAGAGTCGCTATGAGTTCTTGGATTTCCGAAGTGAGTAAGCTTAAGATTAAGTAAATAAAAATTAAACCGATAGCGATATCAATAATAGTAGGTAGAGTCATTTTTGAACTCCGTAAGTTTTTAATATATATATAGTAGTCAGTTTCTCTTTTCTACTTACAGTAGAGTATTCATTGCTAGAAATCAATTTAGAAAAAATAAGTTTTATAAATTTATTGATCAGCAAATAGCCACACAAACAAAGCCAGACGACCGCAGGCTATACAAACAAAGTCCCCGCACATGGACTTTGTTTGTATAGCCGCGATTTCCTTTTCTTCTGGTATTTTTGCATGCTCCCAGTTACTTTCATGCCATGATGTGTATCTAACTCTACATGATTGAGGACGGTTTTCCACTGCCTCGCACAGCCCTACCCTAGTGAGTCTCAAACGCAGCAATGATTGCGATCGCCCAAATCTGATGATTATCTTTAAGCCGATGACGGGATTTGAACCCGTGGCCTGCTGATTACGAATCAGCTGCTCTACCACTGAGCCACATCGGCGTACACAATCAATAATAATAGCATTATTAACATTATGGTAGAACAAAATCCGAAAAATCGCTTTAAACCTGAACAATATGCCCGTCTCAAGGCAGAAATGGCAGCTCCCTACCGTGGCTTACGGCAATTTGTCTATGTCGCTTGCGGTGCTTCTGGCTTTATTGGCGGATTCGTCTTCCTTTGTCAGCTGCTTGCTGGACGTGATGTTAACAGCGCTTTACCCAACTTAGCACTCCAAATAGGAGTGGTTGCCTTAATGGTTTTCCTCTGGCGCTGGGAGCAGCGTCGGTAACAACGTCCTTAAAAACAATTAAAAATTAAAAATTAAGAATTAATAGGAGCCTGGATCTAGGAGTTAGTCACGAAGAAGAATTTTAAAGAAAAGTTTTAGGGATTTCCAAGTAAAAAAATATCCAACTATTTCTTGTGGGGTGGGCATCCTGCCCGCCCCACAATATTGGATAATTTATTTGTTGGAGTTCCCTTATGCAAAAACTTACTCAGGAAATAGCAATTCAATCTGAATATCTCTACGATCTGCTGCAAAGAATAAAGCAAAGACCTGGTATGTACTTAGGTAGGCGTTCAATTACCCGCCTAAGTATGCTTTTGATGGGATATAGTCTGGCTCGTAGGGAATTTGGTTTGCCTATAACCAAACAAGAAAAAGAATTTGGTGGATTTCAAGAGTGGATACAGGAAAAATTTAAGATGACGTCATCTCACGCATGGGATAGCATCATTCTTTTCTATTCAGCAGATGAGCGAGAAGCCCTAGAGAACTTTTTCCAACTTTTTGAACAATTCTTGAACGGGGAAAGTCCTTCAAGATGTTAGGTTTGTACAGCAAACTTCTCGGACTCCTGACGACTGACGACTGGAAAGACGCGATATTATATCGCGTCTCTACAACTCCTGACTCCTGAACGCCAGTCACCTACGGCGGGAAACCCGCCTACAGTGCTGGCTCCTCCTGACTCCTGATTAAGGAACCTTTACCAAATAGGGCGAAGGAATGACTTGGGCGCGTCCAGCATTAACCATTGCCTGGTAAACAAAGGCAGCAACATCTGCCCTAGTTGCCTCACGGGTGGGATTTAGTTGCTTGACTGTAGGATAGTTAACCACCAAATGCCGTGCAGTTGCCGCAGCGACTGAACTAGTGGCATAGTTGGGAATCTGGGAAGCATCACTGTAAATAGAAAGGACATTCTGATTGTCAGCATTTAAACCCAGACCATTGGCTAATGAGACTAAAGCCTGGACTCGCTGGATTTGCTGCGCTGGTTTAAAGGTACGGTCAGGATAACCAGAGACAAAACCACCCTTGGAAGCAGATTGAATCGCCTCGTAAGCCCAGAAATTAGATTTTACATCGGTAAACTGTGTGCCCTGAGTTTTGGCTTGTGGCTGAAAAGCCTTAGTGACGATGGCGGCAAATTGGGCGCGAGTGACTGGTTCATTTGGTTTAAAACTGCCATCAGGGAACCCAGCAATAATGTTCTTGGATGCTAGGGCTTCGATATAGGTTTTTGCCCAGTAACCTGCTGGCACATCCTTGAAAGCGACTGCTCCTCCAGGTAGTGGTTCAGCTTTGGCGAAGACAAAGTCTACTGAACCGAAAATGCGTTTGGCGTCAATTTCATTGTTAATAGCGAGAATCTTATTAGTCTTGGTGGCGTTGTTTAGGTCATAGCGAGCGTTTTTGCTGATCAGATTGCCACCTGGATTTCCAGTGGTGCCAAGGTCGGGTTGAGCATTGACGGTCACCACTATTCCATCCTGCGTATTCTTCTGAATCACATTTCTACGCAGTATGGGCTTGGCTGACTCCGATATGTAAATACCATCTTTGTTTTGGAGGATTTGGTTTTCCGCCACTAGGGGTGTGGAAGTGCCACCGATCGCCAGTCCAAAACCTGTATTCTGAAACAAGTTATTCCGAATCTCTCCTTGGGCAGATTTAGCCACTGAAATTCCGTTGCCCTTGTTTTGAACAAAGATATTATTTTCAATTTTGGGATTACCTGTACCCGTGACAAAAACGCCGTCTCGTATACTGTTGGTAAATGTACTGTTTGTAATTGTCGGATTAGTGGATTCTACCCATACACCAGTACCACGGTTTTCTGGGTTAGTGACTGTTATGCCCGTAATAGTGCTATCTTTGTCGGCGCGAATTGTCACATTCTGACGGGCAAAGGTAGGACTGACATAAAAACCACTACCTGTAACTAATACTGGCTGACCTTTGCTAGATTCATCACCCCGCAGTGTCACACCTTGTTTAATTAGGAGTGGGAATTGTTCGCCACTGTCTTTGTTATAAGTACCAGGCGCGAGTTGAATGACTGTACCTGGTTGGGCTTGATTGAGAGCGTAGGTGATGGTTTTATAGGGCGTTGCATCTGCGTTACCAGCACCAGTGCTGTCTTGACCAGTTTGCGAGTTAACGTAAATGACACTTCCAGTTGCAGGAGCTTGCGCTACCATTGAGGCAGTATCTTGCTCTTGTGTGATACCAGCATTTACCTCAATGGGCAGTAGTATAAAGCCACCACAGACAAGTAACAAAGTGGTTAGACTAGTTGGCAAACAGAGACTAGATGCGAGGGTTTTGCCAGATGAAATGCCATACTTTTTCAATTGCGGAATGTGAAGTCCCTGATATGTCATATTTAATTGGCGTCTATTCTGTTATGTGCTGGTTACCGTATGTTGAACAAGGTGTCAATTGCAGCAAAGTAGCTTTAACCTGATCCCACCCCTTCTAGGAGTAGGAGAAGATCGTCATTTGTCTATAGTCCTTGGTAAATTGTTCTTGCTACTCACCACTAACTACTGATAAATCGACAGCTATGGGGCAACTATCCTCCCATGTCTCTTGACTAGAGGCGTATCCGTCGCCTTGCTATTAAACCTATGTAAAACTATACTGGATGACCAGCAATATACCACTTAGGTTCCCTATGTGAAAATATGGTTGTGACCACCCACCAGCCTAGTTTAGTTTACGTGCAACAAATAGGCTGGATAATGGCAATGATTTTGAATTGCTTATCGCTATAACTGTATTTGTTAATTAATATTTATTAGTAATCGGTACTTGTACAGTACCAGAAAAAAGCATTCGTTATCCCATACCACAGGTTTATCTGTGATTTTTGTACTGAAGACTCCGAACTCAGGACTACTATGCTTCAGTAAGCTAAAGTTTCTAAAGTTTCCCGCAAATATCGTTGTACTTGTTGCTCAAGGTGAAGTTCCTGAAATTGATTACCGCGTTCTTGCAGCCAGCTTTGAAAACCCGAACTAGCTGAGATCGCGCACTTTAAACTATTCCAGATTTCGGTATCACCTAAAAATTGGTGTTCACTATTCCCTTGAATTCGAGCCATAGTTTCTCAATCCTCGCTTTTAAAAAGAGTGGTTTGTTGTTTGTTGTCTATTGGTTGTTGTTTGTTATGACTAAAACAACAACCAACTACTAACAACTAACTACTTAGTCATTGTCAGCGTGCGGCGCTTGGTAACCAACTGGAAGCCTTCGATGATGTCACCTTCTGCCCAGTCATTGAATTTATCAACGCCAATACCGCATTCAAATCCAGTGTTCACCTCACGCGAATCTTCTTTCAGGCGCTTGAGGGAATCAAGGACACCTTCATAAATCACCTTACTGTTGCGACGCACCCGCAGTTTGCAGTTGCGCACCAGCTTGCCAGACTGAACGTAGCAACCAGCAACGGCTCCACGACCCACGGGGAAAACGGCACGAACTTCGGCTTGTCCCAAGGGTTCTTCCACCAACTCTGGCTCCAGAAGACCTTCCAAGGCTCCTTGGATATCTTCTAGGAGTTTGTAGATGATATTGTATTCCCGCACATCTACACCAGCCTCGTCGGCAGCTTGTCTTGCCCCACTGGCGAAAGTGGTATTGAAACCAATGATCACAGCGCCACTGGCCGAGGCTAGGTCGATATCTGTCTCGGTTATTTCCCCAGCTGCGGTCAACAGCATGCGGATTTGCACTTCGTTTTGCGGGATTTGCTTGAGTGCTCCGACAATGGCTTCCACAGAACCTTGTACGTCTCCCTTCAAGATCAAGTTGAGTTCTTTCAACTCGCCTTCTTGGGCTTGAGCCGAGAGGGTTGTGAGAGTGACACGCCCCTGCATCAGACGAGATTGACGTTGTTTGTCTGCGCGATCGCCAGCGAGGGAACGTGCTTGTTTTTCGTTTTCAAAGGCCTCAAAATCATCGCCAGCTGCGGGCACATCACTTAAGCCCAGCACCTCCACTGCAAAGGAAGGAGTAGCAGCTTCTACTCTTCTGCCTCTGTCATCGACCATGGCCCGGACTTTACCAAAGGCGGAGCCTGCCACCAACATATCGCCGACGTGCAGGGTTCCATTCTGAATCAGCAAGGTAGCAACTGCTCCCTTTGCCTTATCTAGATGTGCTTCGATCACCGTTCCTTTCGCCTGACGATCTGGGTTGGCAGAGAGTTCTTCTACCTCTGCTACTAAGAGAATCATCTCTAAGAGCGTATCCAGGTTTTCGCCCTTGATGGCGCTCACGGGAACCATGATTGTTTCACCACCCCATTCTTCTGATGTCAGACCGTACTGGGTCAACTCTTGCTTCACGCGGTCTGGCTGTGCCCCTTCTTTGTCAATTTTGTTGATTGCCACAACAATTGGCACTCCTGCGGCTTGAGCATGGCTAATCGCTTCAATTGTCTGAGGACGTACGCCATCATCAGCAGCCACTACCAAAACAGCAATGTCTGTCACCCGCGCTCCTCGCGCCCGCATAGCTGTAAAGGCTTCGTGACCGGGAGTATCCAGAAATACCACTGGTTGGAGTTTCCCATCGTGTTCCACATTTACGTGGTAAGCACCAATATGCTGGGTAATACCACCAGCTTCGCCTGCCGCCACTTTGGTTTTGCGAATCGAGTCAAGCAGGGTAGTTTTGCCGTGGTCTACGTGACCCATAATTGTCACTACTGGCGGACGTCGGTGGAGGTGTTCTAGGTCTTCCACGTCGATCATTTCTGTGACTTTGCGGGCTTCAGCTTCTGGTTCGCCGGCTTCGACTTCTACTCCTAGCTCGGTTGCTATCACCGTAATTGTGGGCACATCCAGATTTTGGGTGATACTCACCGCCATGCCTTTCATGAACAGGATTTTCACAATCTCTGTGTCAGCGATCGCCAAGGCCTCAGCCAGTTCTTGGACTGTCATCGGACCTATGACCACGATTTTTTCTGGACGTTCTTGCTTTTGCTCCGGTTCTCGGCGACGGTTTTGCTCACGGGAGGTAGCAGGCTTTTTACCTCTAGAAGCTAGGCTAACAGCAGCCGTGGCATTGACAGGCTGTGGAGCCCTAGCTGCCGCTTTTTGTTTCGGGGGACGAGCGATGGAAAGACTTACTTGGACGGTAGCTGGTATTTCCAGTCCATCTTCATCCAGGATATCGTCTTCTTCAAGTAAATCCTCATCAAGTATCGGCTTGACCCGTTTACCTTTGGTGACTCCCTTACCAGCCTTGGCAGCCTCTTTGGATTCGTCAATGATTTCCTCTTCCACCCACTTTTTCCCGCCCTTGGCTGGACGAGGTGGTGTTGGGCGCTTGAGTTCAAGGATTTCGGTTGGGGTTACATCATCATCATCATCCAGCGCCTCTGTTTTTCCTGGTTGTCCTGGAATTGATTTGACTGGACTGGCGATTGATGATCCCGCCCCTACTGTCAGAGCATCTGGGCGTGCTGGTCTTGGTCGTGGCAAATCTACCACTTGTCCTGGTGCAGATGGTCTATTGACTCTCTGCTCTGGCGGTTTCACTGGCGGTGCAGCAGTGGAACGCGCTGGTTTTTGTGGTGCTGCTTGTGGATTCTCCGCGATGGAAGGCGCATTGACCTTTGCTTTTACCTGGTCGCGATCGCGTTTCAGGATCGGTCTTTCGCTGATATTCGTTTGGGGATCTGGATTATCCGGCTCAGCCGCAGGTCTTGGGGGTGGAGCAACCAGTTGCGGTTTTTGGGGTTTTTCTGGTTTTGTTTTGTTATTTACAGCTACTTTTTCGGGTTTTTCTGCTGCTATTTCATCCGCGATCGGGTTATTGTTGAGCGTTTGCTCCGCAAAGTCTGTGACTGCAGGTTCAGTTGGGGTCTCAGACTGATTCCGGGGTACTAGTCGAATTGGTGCCGTCGGCTTCATGGGTGAGACTGGTGTAGCGAAGGGTCGAGGAGGTGAAAGAGGAGAGACCTCAGAAGAAGCAAGTTGGCTATTATGGGTAGCATCTGACGCCTCTGGGGCGTTGGAGTTAGTATTTCTCAATATTTTGGGTTTACGAATCTCCAATATTTGTTGCTTGTTAGGTGCAGCAGGTCGCACAGGTCCGCCAGTTTGTGCTGAATTTGGTTTATGGCTGATTGCGCCATTATCATTTTCTCTAGTCACATTCGTTGCCGCCAGTTTTTCCGCTTGTGAACGGATGCGTTCCGCCTCGGATTCTGTGATGGTGCTGCTATGGCTTTTGACCGCAATATTGAGCTGGTCGCAAATTGCTAATAGCTCTTTGTTATCCAAATTCAATTCCTTTGATAATTCATAGATTCTAACTTTGCCGTTGTTCATCCACTCTTCCCCTTTAATTTACAGTTTTAGCGGATGGTTGCCTGGTTTGCGACATCTCCATCCTTTGGTTACTGTGTTAGGTTGCCGTTCAGGTGTTGCCGGTGCCTCCAATCAGGAAAGAGAGATGTTTCAGGTCATTGCTGGCATCCCCATCGGGAATGATGGTTGACGCCGAACTGCGCGTGGGCGCTACCAGGTTGCCATTTTGTACTTTTTGGTTTTGCTGATTCTGAGTCTTCCACGACACGACCCTTGTAAAACTTATTGGGAGTGTTGCCTCGCCCTTTTAAATAATTTGAGAGCAATGCCAACCACACCCATTTACTATTTTGGCATTACAAGGGCAATCTCAGAGGGTGCGATGATAGCACGATTGGTTCGGCTCTTCCCACAATTCCTCTGGAGATTCCCGCTATAAGAGTGGTTCTAACTAGGTTTGATTTTGAGAATTGCTTTGGTTATCCTGCTCGCAGTACGTCCGAGGGTTGCCCTCCGAAAGAAACTGCGGTGCTGCTAGGAGCAGTTCTGAGGAGGGTTGCCCTCCGAAAGAAACTGCGGTAGAGTGTCCCTCCGTAGACGACTGGCAAATGGCTAAACGTTGCCACAATGTTTGGTAAAGTGTTTCAGGCACTGGTGCATGTAGCGAGCGCCCTAAACGATTTTTTTTCTGAGCCGCTTGTAGACAGTTCAGTTGCGGACAAATATAGGCAGAACGCCCCATGCCCTCATTTAATTGTACCTGTCCAGATGGAAAGACGCGGACAATCCGCCAAAAGTCCTGTTTTGGGCTGACTTTGCGACAACTAATACAACGTCGATAATTCGGCTTCATTAGTTTTGTAGCAGGAATGCAAGGGTCGGCTGGGTGTCTAAAATAAAGTTTTCTTTAAAAATCTTTACTTTTCTTCACCTTTGTCAAAGATTTTATCCTCCAGTTCCTCCTGACTTTTCTTCTCTAATTTCTTTTCCTAAGCAGTCAGCGAGCAGCTATGAAGTACCGTACGTGAACACTGGGCGAACGCGCATCCACCAATACCAAGATTGCTGATGGTGAGTCCAGTCCCATACTGCAAAGCACCCAGCCGAACGCTCCTTGCGTCTCCTCCTCTGAGAAGGGTAGGAGGGTTTCAGTTCTCTCACGGCAGCTGGCGATCTTCTCCCTGGAAACGAGCGTCACAAGGCAGGGGTGACTGCTGAATGCTTACATCCCTGGGAAATTGGGATACTTAAACATCCAGTAAATCCAAGATGCTTTGGAGTGTAACACCTCCTACTTTCAAAGCGTTATTGAGTTTGGCTATGGTGGAATCTTTCCCAGAAGCCAGAGCTAAAGACACTAAGCGTTCTAGAAGCTGCTTTAACGAATTTAAAGAAGTTTCAATTATTAATAGTCTAAACTTATCTGCTGCTTCAGAATTTTCTTCTATGAAATTTTGTAAAGCGGTTAGAAGGTCAGATGGGAAACTCGCGAAGGACTTTAGAACTGTCTCGAGCTTGTTGTGGGCTGCTTCTAATTCCTCAAGTTGGTCATCGTCAAGTTGGTC
>CAZZXJ010000167.1:8643-10768 GCA_964657905.1 uncultured Stigonema sp. | reverse complement strand
TAGTATCAGAGTGGGCAATTATGCATCAGACTGAACTGATTGAAGACTGGGAAATCGCCAGATACAATCAACCTTTAAAGAAAATCTCTCCATTGGAGTAAATCATGTTGAAAGATATAATTGCAGTTGAACCAAGAGAAAACTACCAACTTAACATCCGCTTTGAAGATGGCGTTGAAGGAGTCATTGATATTAGTAAAATTATTGAATTCACAGGCGTTTTTGCCCCTCTGCAAAATAAAGAATACTTTGCTCAGGTTGAAGTAAACCCTGAAATAGGCACAATTCAATGGCAATCAGGAGCCGACCTTGACCCAGATGTTCTTTATGCAGCCATTACCAAACAGCCTATTCCCCAGTATCAGCTAAGTCGCACGGCTTGATATTTCGCAACCCGAACGCCCATTGCTTACTTGCCCCTTTAAGGCAAAAGTAGAAAAGCGCTAAGGGTGTGGAAAATTACTCAACAAAAATCTGATAAATCATCTTTGAAGGGCTAATTTATGTTAGGTTTTGACAGAATTACATTCGAGCCTCGTATAATGGCTGGGCAAGCTTGTATTCGCGGAATGCGAATTCCTGTTTCCTTAGTGGTGAATTTGGTGGCAAATGGGAAACAAGTAGAGGAAATTTTGGAAGAATACCCGGATTTAGAACCAGAAGATATTCGCCAATCTCTGCTTTATGCAGCATGGTTGACTCAAGAGCGAGTTTATTCGTTCAAAGATTTTGAAAAGGTCAAATGAAGTTTTTAGCAGATATGGGAATTTCGCTACGCACAGTAGCTTGGCTGCGCGATGGTGGCTATGATATTGTGCACCTGCGAGAGCAAGGATTGCAAAGGCTACCAGATGAGGAGATTTTGGTTAAAGCTCGTATAGAAGAACGGATTGTGTTAACAGTAGATTTAGATTTTGCTCAACTATTAGCCGTAAGTGCGGAAACATTGCCAAGTGTAATTCTGTTTAGGTTAGGGAATGAGAACTACGAGGCAATTAATGAACGTTTAACTGAGGTTTTGAGTCAATGTCAGCAAGATTTAGAGGCAGGTGCAATTGTTTCTGTAAGTAATAAAACGTTCCGAGTGAAGCGATTGCCAATATGAATCACATCCAAAACTGCAATGGCTGAGGGAAATTGGCAGAAAAAAGGGTCAAATTGTTTTTGTCGGACTTGAAGTCTTTCATCTTAATAGAAATAATGATATCTTATTGCTATATCGAGTGATGATAGCAAAAATTATGGCTGAAGTCACCATTAACCTACCCGAAGAAGTTTTATCAACCCGTCGCCTTCCCGAATAGGTGTCACCGTAATCGCTCACATCTAGGGATGTTCACTTTCCCCTACGCACAGTAGCTTGGCTGCGCGATGCGGCTATTATATTGAGTAAAAGTCTTAATATCTGTGGAGTATAAATCCAATGATTATAACAGAACAACGTAGCTACACACTTCAAGAATACTTAGAAATTGAGGTAAAATCTCAGGAACGTAACGAATACATTGATGGTCAGATTATTCAGATGACAGGTGGAACACCCAATCACAATAGAATTGCTGGCAATTTCTATGCAGCACTTAATTTTTCTCTTAAGCGTCAACCATATGAAGTATTTTTTGCCGACCAAAAACTTTGGATTCCGCAAAAACGAATTAATACTTACCCGGATGTGATGGTTGTTGCTGGGGAGTTAGAATTTCTTGAGGGACGAAGAGACACTATTACTAACCCATTGATGATTGCGGAAGTTCTTTCAAAATCTACAAAAAATTATGACCGGGATGAAAAGTTCGCAGCTTATCGAACGATTCCCAACTTTCGGGAATATCTGTTGATTGAACAGTATACAATGCACGTCGAACAATATAGTAAAACCGATAATAACCGTTGGATATTTAGTGAATATGAGGATTCAGAACAAATAATTTCCCTAGAATCAATTGCTTTTGAAATTTCGTTAATAGATATTTATGATAAAGTTAACTTTAACGAGCAAGAGTAGTAATTATATTAAAATTCCAGGCAATATTACTAGCCTGACCAATCACTTCTCTCCTTGGGAGAAGCGGCGCGAACGCTCCAAGTCAAAAGTCAAAAGTCAAAGACAGATTAACTTACCACC
>CAZZXJ010000167.1:0-8633 GCA_964657905.1 uncultured Stigonema sp. | reverse complement strand
AACTCCATCATTTACAAACAAAGTCAAAAGTTAAAAAAATAATTTTGTGCAGGTTCCCCTAAATTCATTTATTGAAAACGAAAAAAATGTATTTACTTACACGTAGTGCAACAAATACTACGTCCTCAATTAGTCCCCAGACCGCCACGCTCCGCGAGCGGCGCTACGCGATTTATTTATGGGGTTCTTAATTTTGACTTTTGACGAACCCGAAGGGGTTGATCGTTCCCCTAGAGCCGACTGTGAAAGAGATTTTATTTACCCGGATGCCTGAAAGCAGTTCTGGTTAATCTGGGCAGCAGCGAGAAGCTAATAAATTTTCTATACAATTTTTGGATAAAACTGTTTTTATGGGTTTTATGGGTACACTAAGCTATAAAAAAGTCCCGAACCTGTACCCCAAAAAATTTTATGAAGTCGCAGAAAGCCTGGATTGGTGGAATTTCCTTAACTTGAGTACACAACTAATCAAGGTTAATCATCCACCTGACAGGATGCGATACTAATAGACAAAGATTTATTTTCTAAGTAAGTCAAAAGTAGAATAAACCCCAATACGGTTCAGTTAAAACTTGATCCCCCCTCGCCCCCACGGGAACATAGCCCCCCTTTTTAAGGGGGGTTGGGGGGATATTCGATGACTGAACGCTACTAACAGCAACCATATTGGAATAAACCCTCTCCTCAAAGGATACTGTTGCCAAATAAACATGTAGACACTGCCCACCAACTGCCGAAGAAGGTGGGCAGTGCCCACCCTACGTAATGGTGTTTTCAGTAATTCGTCAACAACATTAGACTTCTTGAAAAAGTCCTTTTCTTGATGTTCTTCTTTGCGACGGCAGTTCAGAGCGCCGGAAGCCGGCGCTCTGCCTCGTCTTTGCGTGAGACAAAAAATTATTTATGCAAGAGGTCTATCCTGAAGTGGAAAAACTTTTGTTAGCTGGAGGGGTTGGGGAGCCTGCGAGCATTAAGTCCTTTGGGTTTCCTGAGAGCGGCGACTGACGTGGAAAGGTCAAATTATACTGATGTTTAATTAAGTCCACTTTCTTAGATATTCCTAATTCTGAGATTGACGCGTTTCTATAAATACAGTGGGCAAAAACTAACCAATTCCTAGAAGTTGAGGCAAAGATCGAAAATCACTGCTAGGCAACCGGGAATTTAATAGGAGGAAAAATGAACAAAACTTTTGCAACCATAGACGGGAATGAAGCTGTTGCCCGTGTTGCTTACAAATTAAATGAAGTGATTGCCATTTATCCCATCACCCCCTCGTCATCAATGAGTGAATGGGCAGATACCTGGTCATCAGAAAGTCGTTCCAACCTATGGGGCACCATTCCTAGTGTGATCCAAATGCAGAGCGAAGGTGGAGCTGCTGCTGCTGTGCATGGGGCGTTGCAAACTGGTTCGGTGAGTACCACCTTCACATCTTCTCAGGGATTGTTGTTGATGATTCCCAATCTGTACAAAATTGCAGGTGAACTCAACAGTGCTGTTATCCACGTCGCAGCTCGCTCCCTGGCTACCCAAGCCCTGTCAATTTTTGGTGACCATAGTGATGTCATGGCAGCTCGTGCTACTGGCTTTGCACTGTTGTGTTCTTCCTCAGTGCAGGAGAGCCAAGATTTTGCCCTCATCGCCCAAGCAGCCACTCTTAAGGCGCGAGTGCCATTTATGCACTTCTTCGACGGCTTCCGCACCTCCCATGAAATTCAGAAGGTCGAACTACTGGAAGACAGTGACCTACGATCGCTCATTAATGACGACCTGATATTTGCTCACCGCACTCGTGCTCTCACCCCAGACCGCCCAGTGTTGCGGGGAACTGCCCAAAATCCTGATGTCTACTTCCAAGCCCGCGAAAGCGTTAACCCCTACTACAACGCTTGTCCCGAAATTGTCCAAGAGGTAATGAATCAATTTGGAGAACGCACGGGACGGCATTACCGTATTTTTGAATACCACGGTGCCCCCGATGCCGAACGGGTGATCGTGCTGATGGGTTCAGGTTGTGAAACGGTACATGAAACAGTAGATTACCTGAATGCCCGTGGTGAAAAAGTTGGTGTTGTCAAAGTGCGACTCTACCGTCCCTTTGATGTTACTGGGTTTGTTAAGGTGTTGCCTGAAACAACCAAGGCTCTAGCCGTCCTCGACCGCACCAAAGAACCAGGTAGTATCGGTGAACCTCTGTATTTAGATATCGTCACTGCTATCCATGAAGCATGGGATGGTGATGATCGGGGGAGTGGAAGAAATTCCTCCCTACTCCCCAAAATCGTTGGCGGTCGTTACGGTCTTTCCTCAAAAGAATTTACCCCAGCGATGGTGCGGGCAATCTTCCATAACCTCGCCCAATTTCATCCGAAGAATCACTTTACAATCGGTATCAATGACGACGTTTGCCATACTTCTCTCGCCTTTGACCCCAACTTTTCTATCGAACCGGATAACGTTATCCGGGCAATGTTCTACGGTTTAGGTTCAGATGGTACAGTCGGGGCAAACAAAAACTCGATCAAGATTATTGGTGAGGAAACCGATAACTACGCTCAAGGCTACTTTGTCTACGACTCCAAGAAATCTGGTTCGATGACCGTTTCGCACCTGCGCTTTGGTCCACAAGCAATTCGATCAACCTACCTGATTGAGCAAGCAAACTTTATCGGCTGCCATCAGTGGGTATTTTTGGAACACATAGATGTCCTCAAAGCAGCTGTTCCTAGGGCAACTTTCCTGCTCAACAGTCCCTATGACGCCCATACCGTTTGGGAATATCTCCCGCTATTCGTGCAGCAGCAAATTATCAGCAAACAACTCAAGTTTTACGTCATCAATGCTACCAAGGTTGCTCGTGAAAGCGGCATGAACGGACGGATTAATACGGTGATGCAGGTGTGCTTCTTTGCATTAGCGGGTATTTTGCCACAGTCAGAAGCGATCGCCAAAATCAAGCAAGCGATTGAAAAAACCTATGGCAAGAAAGGAGCAGAAGTCGTCCGGATGAACTTGCAAGCAGTAGACCGAACACTGGAAAATTTACATAAAGTGGGGAGTGGGGAAGACAAGGAGGACAAGGAAGCATCCCCCCGCCCTCCCTTGTCTCCCTTGTCTCCCTCATCTCCCCTTACTTCCCCTATTCCCCCAATCCCTGACACTGCTCCCCAATTCGTAAAGGAAGTCCTAGGCAAAATAATGGCATGGCAGGGGGATGACCTACCCGTCAGTGCCTTACCTGCTGACGGCACTTATCCCACCGGCACCACCAAGTGGGAAAAACGCAATTTGGCTGACTTGATTCCCGTTTGGGACGCTGATATCTGCATACAGTGCAGCAAGTGCGTCATAGTTTGTCCCCACGGAGTGATTAGAAGCAAGGTTTATCAAGCGGGTGAGTTAGCCAACGCAACCACAAGCTTCAAATCAGCCGATGCAAAGGATAAGGACTTTACCGGTCAGAAGTTTACCATTCAGGTCGCTCCAGAAGATTGTACAGCTTGCGGCATCTGTGTGGATATTTGCCCAGCCAAAAATAAATCCTTGCCAGAACGTAAGGCGATTAATATGGAACCGCAGTTACCTTTGCGGGAACAAGAACGGGAAAACTGGAATTTCTTTTTAAACTTACCAAATCCTGACCGACGGCAGATCAAACTTAACCAAATTCGCCAACAACAACTGCAAGAACCTTTATTTGAATTCTCTGGTGCTTGCGCTGGTTGTGGCGAGACGCCTTATCTAAAATTGCTAACGCAACTGTTTGGCGATCGCGCAATTATTGCCAACGCTACAGGTTGTTCTTCTATCTATGGTGGAAATCTACCTACCACCCCTTGGACAAAGAACGCCGATGGACGGGGTCCCGCATGGTCTAATAGCCTATTTGAGGATAACGCTGAATTCGGTTTTGGCTTCCGCCTATCCTTGGATAAGCACTCCGAATTTGCCGCAGAACTCTTGCAAGAATTGGGGAGTGGGGAATTCCAATCACTAATTCCTCATGATTTGGTTGAGTCTATCCTGACAGCACAGCAAAAAACTGAAGCGGATATCTACGAACAACGCCTCCGGATTGCACTCCTCAAGCAACGGTTAGACGAATTAATAACGAAGTGGGAAGACGAGGAAAATTTTTCCCACTCCCGTACAGACGTTCCGCCGGAACGTCTCTTTCCCATTCTTAAAATCCAAAATCTAAAATCCATTGCAGATTATCTCGTTAAAAAAAGTGTCTGGATTGTCGGCGGTGATGGTTGGGCGTATGATATTGACTTTGGCGGACTGGATCATGTGCTTGCCAGTGGTCATAATGTGAACATCCTGGTCATGGATACAGAGGTATACTCTAATACAGGTGGACAATCCTCCAAAGCTACCCCACGAGCCGCGGTTGCTAAGTTTGCCGCTAGTGGTAAGCCAGCGCCCAAGAAAGACCTAGGGCTAATGGCTATGACCTACGGTAATGTTTACGTGGCGAGTGTAGCCTTGGGCGCACGGGATGAACAGACTCTCAAGGCATTTTTAGAAGCGGAGGCTTACGACGGTCCCTCACTAATTATTGCTTACAGCCATTGCATTGCCCACGGGATCAATATGACGACAGCAATGAGTCACCAGAAGGCGTTAGTGGAATCAGGTCGTTGGTTGCTGTATCGTTACAATCCTGATTTGCGCTCTTCAGCTAAGAATCCCTTACAGTTAGATATGCGATTGCCCAAGCAGCCCATAGACAAATCGATGTACCAAGAAAATCGCTTCCAGATGCTCACCAAGAGTAAACCTGCTGTTGCCAAGGTCTTGCTGCAAGAGGCGCAAGCTGAGGTAGATGCGCGTTGGCAGATGTATGAGTACTTGGCAGCTCGTCCGCAAGTAGAAATAAAGGACTAGTAGCGCGAACCTTGTCCTAATGGACACGCACTCGCGTTCGGCTTCTCCAACGGAGTACGCGGAATTAAAAATTATAAAAGCTTACATCATAAGCCTAGCCTACACTGCCCTTCGGGTCAGTGTAGGTAGTTGACTTCAGACTATTTAAAGCTTTTGCACCACAATTGCGTACATTAATGGAAGGTTCGGCACATCCTCAGGTGGAAAATTGAATTCATTTAGTAGTAGGTTGAGTGTAGATACAGGGAAACCCAACCGACCCATCTTAATAATTATTTCTTAGCAATTACCCACACGGCATGAATAATCCCAAGAATATAAAAACCAAAAATCGTTAAAAGTAGATTAATCCAAAAGTCCTTACCCAAGCCAACTTGCAAAAATACTCCCAGAGGCGGCAGCAAAATTGCACAAATAATCCTAATTAAATCCATTTCACCCTCCTGTAAATATGTAGCAGGAGCAGTCTTTTGCTTACAGCAGTTTTCACATAAATGAACTACACCCTTTGTAGGGGCGAACGCCAGGAGCGCCCCTACGACTGTGGTCTATTTACCTAAAAATTGCTGTAAGAGATGCGCCTCGGCTCATGCATATTTTTACTTTTCCAAGATAACATTGCCAAAGTAGTACCGTGAGCGCGGAAATAAAAATACCATTCAAAATAGGCGAAAAGCTTACGCCATAAGCTTTTCTAATTTTTAAGTTTTAATTCCGCAAAGCGGTACTAGATAGCTATCTCTTTAACCACCGCTGATTTTGGCTTTGTAACCTAGCTTGGTCAAAATTTCGAGAATTTTCTGTTTGTGCTCGCCTTGAATTTCAATTTCGTTGTCTTTTACGGTGCCACCAGTACCGCACTGAGTTTTCAATTCCTTTACTAAAGCTTGTAAGGTTTCTGGTTTGGATTGAAAACCACTAATCACGGTGACTGTTTTACCTTTGCGTCCGGATCGGGTAGCTTGAACGCGCGGGTTTTGTTGGCTTGGGGGTAGTTCTTGAATTGGTCTTTCAAATGCGGCGGAGTTGTCGTTGCCAAATTCGCGATAGACAAAGTGGTTTTTGGAGGAGTTTTGCTTTGATGATGACATATGGCTAGGTAAAAACTCAACTGTCCTTTTTAACTATGTCAAAAATTAGTAAAAAGGACACTCGCATTTTTACCTCGAAATTCCCCTGCGACCATAACGAAGTTTGGTCGCAGTAACCTTTCTTCAATTGCCGATGGGGAAGTCTTATATAATTAGGGTTGTTTAGTTATTTTAGCTTGCCCATCACTACAACTCCCATTGCCTCATCTTGTCATTAAATGTTCCGGACGTCCTGATCAGGATGTCCAAACAGTAGCTAAGTTTTTCAATACTGTGTAAATGTGATTATATTATATAAAGGAATTTCTGGGAGTGCGGTTATGGAAACACAATTTAAACACGCAATGCTGCCGCAAACTACGCAAGACGAACGGGCACGGCAAAATTTTTGGCAAAGCCTGAAAATCTATATTGGCAGGAATATGACTCCTGGTAATAAGGAGATTTATGAGAAAGTTGCCAAGCCAAGGTTTGATCGGGAACATTAGCGTCCTCCCCAGAACCGCTATGAAATTCGCAAGAGTTACCTTCAACAACGAAGATTTCACAAAAGAAAGGGTGTAAGAGATTTAACAAAGATTTTTTTGAGTCACACCTTGTCCGAATTATGTTGACACCCCTATTCCCTGACATCCAGCCCGAAAGGCTTTGACCTTGATCCTTGACTTCAAGGTATATCAGGAAACAAAAATCCAGGGGATGCGTCTTTTTCACCTACACATTACGTAATTCTCCATGTTCCGACAAACTGCTTTTGGCATTGCTTTAAGTATGCTTGTCCTTGCCAGTGGATTAACAACGAACACCTATGTAAGAGGTCACACTCATACGCAGAAACCTACCCAAAATCAATCCTCTTCGATTCAACCACGTCGAGTTGTACTATCCACTACTTTAGAAAAGTCAGTTTTTGACCAAATTAATCGATTTCGGGTTTCCAATGGTCTGCCAACACTACACCTCAATGCAAACATCTCTCGACAGGCAAGGATTCACAGTTTAAACATGGCTAAGGGTAAAGTCCCGTTTAGCCATGTGGGATTTAAACAGCGAGTCAATGATATCACAATTGGCTATTCAGGTGCGGCGGAAAATGTCGCTTCCAATCAGGGATATAATGACCCTGCTAACCAAGCGGTGGTTGGCTGGCTCAACAGTCCCGGACATCTAAAGAACGTCAAAGGTAATTACAACCTAACTGGTATTGGTGTTGTTACCAATAAAGAGGGTGAAGTTTACCTCACGCAAATTTTCCTGCGCAGCAAATAGACATCTGGTGTAAATTAATTATGCGTCAATTGAAACCCTTGTAGAGACGCGATCTGGCACTTCGTGCCGCAACGCTTACGCGTCTCTACATTCTTTTTCGGAGATGTCTAATAAATTGGATTGATTAGTAGTTCTTTTTAACAACCAACAACTAACCACTTACAAGATAATATAGGTAATCAACTGGACTTGGTCTGTTTCATGGAAGATTTTCAGGTTTGCGATCGCGACCTTAATGACTTTAGCCTCTCCGAGTATTTACAAGCTGAAGCGGTAGCTGTAGATACGGAAACCATGGGATTGTTGCCCCAGCGCGATCGGTTGTGTCTTGTCCAGCTGTGTAACACTGAAGGCAAAGTAACTGCAATTCGTATTGCCAAAGGACAAAGCGATGCCCCAAACTTAAAAAAACTGCTGGAAGCAACAAATGTCTTTAAAATATTTCACTTTGCGCGTTTCGACCTTGCCACGTTACGTTACTATCTAGGAATTCAGGTTCAACCTGTTTTCTGCACTAAAATTGCCAGTAAGTTAGCTCGTACTTATACCCAACGCCACGGACTCAAAGATTTAGTCCAAGAGTTGGAACAAGTGGAGCTAGATAAAAGCGCTCAAAGTTCTGATTGGGGAAACGCCGCTAATTTATCTGCTGATCAACTGAGTTATGCTGCTAATGATGTCCGCTATTTAATCACTTTGCGGCAGAAACTGATTAAAATGCTAGAACGAGAAGAACGCTTAGAACTTGCCCAAGAATGCTTTCAGTGTTTACCAACTATTGTTTCTTTGGATTTGCAGCAATTCAAGGATGTGTTGGAACATTAACAGAATTCGTCCTTTGTCAATAGTCATTAGTCATTTGTTAATAGCGAATGACTAATGACTATTGACTATACGTCTTTTTTCTGAGTTTCTGCGTGATTCTGTAATCTGGCAACTACATTGTAGTCGTCAGCCCCAGCAGGGGTTCTTGATTCTGCAATCCCCTCGGTAGGACCGCCGATCTCCTTCCATGCTGCTAACCCGCCTCTGAGTTCAGATACATGCTCAAAGCCAGCATTTCTCAGCAATTGTGCAGCTTCGGCACTTTTTTGGTCATTTTCACCGTAAACGTAAATATCACGGCTTTTTGCCAAAGATGGTTCTGAACGCTCTACCAATTGATCAAGTGGCACTGGCATTGCGCCCATAATGTGACCTTGGTTATAGATCTGCCGATCGCGTACATCTAAAATTGTAAAAGCTGGTTCACCCCATTCTAGACGAGACTTTAGGGTATGAGCATCAGATTGTGGTTGAATATGTGGCTGTGAAGGAATTGGAACGACATTGCCGACTACATTAGACACTTTATCCGCCGCTGATTCCACAGCATTCTTC
>CAZZXJ010000166.1:0-10777 GCA_964657905.1 uncultured Stigonema sp. | reverse complement strand
GCGCGGAAACCTTGCCCCTACGGTTATATTGTGGTCTACCCGACTGAAAGAAGCTGTAAGCTTTAAGTATATGCCGTGCTTGATCAAGAATCCTTTGTGAGTAAGCCTTTTGGTTAATGGGAAGAGTCAGAGGGAAATAGCAGTTTCCATCCCCAATGCACAATAGAAACTAGCAATACTTTCTCACTAACTATCCATGACAACAACACTATATTTAACCGAACCAGGAACTATGGTTCGGTATCGCAACGAGTCGCTGCAAATTATCAGAAAAGAAAAATCAAAAAACTGCCGTTTGGCTGAAGTAGATTTATTAGTTGTTTTACCTGGCGTTCAGTTCACCGATGTGGCAATTTCTAAATTGCTCGATAAAGGTATTGAAACTATTTTTCTCCGCCAAGATGGTAATTTTCGCGGACGCTTACAAGGACATTTTTCTACAAATCCTGCCATTCGCATTTCTCAATATCGCATCTTAGAAAGTGCTTTTGGTATGGCATTGGCGCAAAAATTAGTGATGGGGAAAATTCGTAATCAACGGGTATTACTGCAACGTCGCAACCGCGCTTCCCAAGGACAAATAGGCGAATTGACTGAGGCGGTCAATTTAATTAGTACCTATTCCTACAATTTAAATACCACCTCTACCCCATTAAATCGCAGCGAATTGATGGGTGTGGAAGGAATTTGTGCTCGTACCTACTTCCAAGCATTGCGATATTGGTTTCCTCCTCAATGGAATTTTACCGGACGTAATCGCCGTCCACCACTTGACCCTATTAATGCGCTGATGAGTTGGGGGTATGGAGTATTGTTAGCACGGGTGTTTTCTGCTTGCGTACAGGTTGGACTCGACCCATATTTGGGTTTTTTCCATGCGACAGAACCCTATCGTCCCAATTTAGTTTTAGATGCGATGGAAGAATTTAGACCTGTTGTCGTAGACCAAGCGGTAATTTCGATTATCCAATCTGATGTGTTAACACCAGAGGATTTCCACACATCACCCGATGGTGCTGGTGTGTGGGTGGGTGATGTGGCCAAAAAGCTATTCCTGGCAGAATTGGAAAAACAATTCCGTAATACTGTTTTATATCCACCACAAAACCGTCACCTAAGTATGAGTCAAATTATTTTAGAACAAGCTCGGAGTATAGGACGGTGTTTGGTGGAATTAAGTTTAGACTATGAGGCGTTTGTAATCAAATGACAAAACTTTGGTTGGTTTGCTACGACATCGCTGATGACAAACGTCGTCACAAGTTAGCAAAACTATTGGAACAAAATTGTCAGCGTGTTCAATATTCGGTGTTTGAATGTCCTTTGGATACGAATATTTTGAGCCATCTTTTAGTTACACGCTGGCTACCTTTACTCAAAGTCAGCGAAGATAATCTGCGGCTTTATCCCCTTGATGCAACGGCAAAACAGCAGGTGCGGGTATATGGCAGTGCCATACCTTACGAAGTGCCAGATTATTTAATTTTGTAAAGACTCGAGTGTGGAAAAGTAGATATTCAGGCTGAAACTGCCTGAATATCTACTTTTCCTTATGGTGCGTAAGTCCTGAAGTTATCTAACTGATGAGTTACAACTGTGATCATCGCGTCAAAATTAAGGTACATTGTCGTTTGCAAAGGATTCACTGATGAAACAAGCTTCGCTGTGGCTGATCGAAATTAAAAAGAAAGCTTGGCATCAGTTGAATTGCAAAATTAGCAAAGTTATTTTGGCTTTACTGCTGATATGCGTAACAGTGCGCCTACTACCCTATCTAGCCCCTATTCGTCCTGCGGACATTGCACAAGAACAACTGGCGATCGCCTTTACAGATCGTAATGGGCTACCATTAGGAACATTACTTACCCGTGACCAAGAGCATACAGCAGTAGTGCCACTGAATCAGGTTTCTCCCCAATTTATCCATGCCATTTTAGCTGCTGAGGATGGGAGATTTTATGATCATGGGGCGCTGGATATGAAAGCGATCGCCCGCGCAGTTACTGAAGCAATTCATGCTAAAAGGATTGTTTCCGGTGCTTCCACAATTACTATGCAGTTGGCGCGGATGTTAGATCCTGTTCCTCGCACCCTATTAACTAAAGTTCAGGAAATTTGGCTATCTTGGCGGTTAACATCTGGGATGAGCAAAGATGAAATCCTCGGTGCATACATCAATCGTTTGCCAATGGGAGGGAATATCTATGGCGTGGAAGCAGCATCTCGTACCTATTTTTCCATCCCAGCAAGTGACCTGAATCTTGCCCAAGCTAGTCTCCTAGCGGCTATTCCCAATAATCCCACTTACTTTAATCCTTACGATCATTGGAAACGCTTGAAGCAGCGGCAAAAATACGTCCTAGATCGTATGATACTTGATGGTTATACGACTCGTTCTCAGGCAGAAAGAGCATTCACTGAAGAAATTTTGTTTCAGTCTCGCCACCAGGGAATTATTGCTGCACCACACTTTTTGTTTTGGCTAGCTAGTCATACTGAGATGGCGCAAAGAGAGGAAAAATCATCCCCGATCCGCACTACCATAGATCGTCCCTTGCAACAGTTTGTGGAAGCACAGGTGCAGCAGGTAATTTCCACCCTCGCCGCCAATAATGTTCATGATGCAGCTGCTTTAGTCATTAACAATCACACTGGAGAAGTTTTGGCTTATGTCGGTTCTCCTAATTATTTTGATGAAGCACACCTAGGGCGTAATGATGGAGTACAGGCGCTACGTCAACCAGGATCTACCCTCAAGCCGTTTTTGTATGAGTTTGCTTTGGAAAAAGGTGTGATTCGTCCTAATACAATTTTGGCAGATGTACCTGCTCACTACCCGATTCCTGGCGCGAAACTCTATAGTCCGACAGATTACAACCAAAGCTTTCTAGGACCAGTGCGGGTACGTGTGGCGTTAGCCAATTCCCTCAATGTTCCTGCGGTACGTGTGTTGGAAAAGGTAGGTGTACAAACTTTTTTGGATCGTCTCCAGCAGTTGGGGTTTGAACACCTCACTCATCCGGCAGAATATTATGGACTGGGGTTAACTTTGGGTAGTGGCGAAGTCAGTTTATGGGAATTGGCTAAAGCTTACCTCACCCTAGCACGACAAGGGCAAGCCACCCCACTGGTATGGGCGGGGTTCCCCCGCCCCTACCCACTGACCACTGACGTACAGACGTTTCGGCGGAACGTCTCTGCCACAACATGGCAATTAATTACCGATATGTTGAGCGATCGCCATGCGCGTGCCACAGCCTTTGGTGTAGACTCGGTACTTAATTTACCCTTTCCCACAGCTGTGAAAACTGGCACCTCCTCAAATTTTCGCGACACTTGGACAGTTGGGTTGACTACCGATTACACCGTAGCCATATGGGTAGGTAATTTCAACGGCGAACCGATGCGACAAGTTTCTGGAGTTACGGGGGCAGCACCCTTGTGGAATCGGATTATGTTACACCTACACGACCATCAAGAACCAGCTAGTTTTCTCCCTCCAAAAGGTATGGTACTATTACCCATCTGTGCCACTTCTGGGTTACGACCTACACCAGATTGTTCTTCAGTCGTAGAGGAATATTTTTCCGCAGAAGACCTTGGAGACTATGAACATCAAAACCGTTTCGCTTTGTCTGGTGAGTATGATGAGTGGTTGGCAAGGCAAGAGCAATCTAGTTTTACTTCCAGCAAGCTGAGGATTGTGTCTCCACATCAGGGCAATTTATTTTTGCTGTATCCACGTGAAGAGGCAAAGCAGAGACTTGAGTTTAAGCTAGCAGGGACACCCGCTGCGCCTGTAGAGTGGTTGCTTAATGGTGAGAAGTTAGCTACAGATTCATCTCATTCTTTATTTTGGACTCTACGTCCTGGTAACTGGACTTTAGAAGTGAGAAGTGGTGAAATCAGCGACAAGGTCAGTTTTCAGGTGGAGTTAGCTAGTACTAGACCTACACGTCGGGGCTTTTCTATTTCAAGCAACCAACCAAGTCAAAATAATTCGTAATTCGTAATTCGTAATTATTACGAGTCAAAATGCGGTGTGGCTGTGATAACATCGGTTTAACTTGTGCAGCGCTCACCCGATCGCCCATTCAATCACCAATTCAGGGGGGAGTTGAGTCTGTTTGGAGTATTCCTCTATTGATTCCCTCCACAGTCGGACTTTTCTGGGAATGGGTGATTTAGGGGGAGCAAACCATGTTTCATATCTAGTGCCCAGTTATGTACACCACGGTAGGTGCTCCCCCTTTCTTGGTCACCCATTACCACGACGATGATTCGCCGCCTGGGTTAACAAAGATTCGGCAAAAGCTTGAGCATCTTGCGCCGATTTCCCACCAGCTAACTGTGCTAATTCTTCCCGGCGCTTGGTTAAATTATCCAAGGTCGTGACTCGCACAACAGTACGTTCTTCGTTATGCCCATTGTTTTCTTTTTTACCTTTAACTTGATTGATAATTTGCTTATCTACCCGAAAATGACGATCTGCCATGGCGGCAACTAAGGGTTGGTGGGTAACACATAATACTTGATGACCTTGACTAAGCTGGTGTAATTTTTCCGCGATCGCTTGCGCAACTCGTCCAGAAACCCCAACATCAATTTCATCAAACACCAGTGTCTCCACAGCATCAGCTTGAGAAAAACTAGCTTTCAAAGCCAGCAAAAACCGACTCATTTCACCGCCAGAGGCAATTGCGGTCAAAGGTTGTAGCGGTTCTCCAGGGTTAGGACTAAACATAAAGGTAATTTTGTCTGCCCCGGCGGCAGTTGGGGAAGTAGGTACAATCTCAACTTCAAACTGCACCTTTTCCATTGCTAAAGGTTTAAGTTGCTTAAGTAGTTGCGTTTCTAAATGAGTCGCAGTGGTACGACGTAACTGAGTTAACTTCGAGTTCGCGCATTGCAGCTTGTCCAAACACTCCTGTTCTTGCTGCTCTAGACTTTCGATGGATTGTTCGCTATCATTAAGTTTGGCTAATTCTCCTTGGATGTGCTGATAGTAGGCGATCGCTTCATCGAGTGATGGACCATACTTACGGCAAATTTGCTTTAATTCTCGTATCCGTTCTTCCACTTCTTCCAAACGGTCAGGATCTGCCTCTAAATTTTCCCCATAAGCATTAATTTGCCGTGCCACTTCTATCACAGTTGCTTGAGCATCCCTGACTAAGTCCAACAGCGTTTGCAACTGGACATCATATTCCACCATGTCATTTAATGTTGCCTCACTGTTTCCCAGCAAATCTGCTGCTGCTGGAGTTTCGCTGTCGTTTTGGTACAAGTATTGGTATACTTTATAGCTCATCTGTTGCAATTCCACCACATGATTGAGGCGATCGCGATCTTGCAGAAGCTGTTCTAATTCATTGCCATTGCTGAGGTTCGCTGCTTTGAGTTCCTGTACTTGATACGTTAGCAAATCCAGTTGTTGCAAACGTTCGCGTTCTGAGGTTCGACGTTTTTCTAGGGCTAGGTGCGCCTGTTGGTAGGCTATAAAGGTAGAGGCGATCCTGTGACGCTGCTGCATCAGAGAGTCGCCACCGTAAACATCTAGCCAGTCACGAACTTGGGCAGACTGTCCCACTTGTACAGTTTGACCTTGGGCGGTAATTTCTAAGGTGCGATCGCGCAGCCCTGACATCACCTGCCGATTTACTAACACTCCATTCACCCGGGATCGACTGCGGATATTACTAGAACTAGCTGTAATTTCTCGGCTGATAACTACGGAGTTATCATCTATCAAATCGATTTCCTGTTCGCTTAACCAAGCAGCTAATGCCGAGTTAGAGGTGAAAGTAGCTTCTACCAGCGCCCGACTCGTCCCCGTACGAATCACTCGACTAGAGACCTTACCGCCCAATGCCGCATCAATGGCATCCAGAATAATCGACTTTCCTGCGCCGGTTTCACCTGTCAGTACATTCAGTCCAGCCGCAAATTCCAATTCCAATTGGTCAATTAGGGCAAAGTTTTCTATTCGCAGAGAGAGCAACATCAAGCTAATTTCTCCGTGCCGACAGATGCCGGATAATTCTTATTTAAGGGATACTAGAGATTATGTCTCAGCAACCAGCTATACCCAATATCATTAGATAAATACACCCAAATATAGTGTACCAAACCTAGAAAGAGTGTGACTTTAATTAAGATTGGTGATTTGTTTGTTGGTTGGCTTCCAACACCAAACAACAAACAAATCACCAACAATCCCCTTATTTAAATGTTACGATTTATTAAAATATTTATCATATTCCCTCTCATGTAGTGGTAAGTTCATGATTCCTAAGACAGTTCCCTCTACCTCCCGACAGATTGACAAGGACAGTAACTTAGGCGAATTGCGCCACGACGAACTGTCCGTTGAAGACAGTGGCGCAGGCGGTGCGCACCAAGACGTACTCTCTGTTACTGTAGTGCCTGAAGATGAGGCGCGGGAGCATGTCACCTTGCCAACCCCCTCAGCCCAAAAGTCCAAAACGCTGATCAAAAAAGCCGTAATAGAGACAATACGTTACGAGCCACTGGAGATTGCGGCACATTACCAAAAAAGACCCCTACAAGTAGTGCGGCGCATTTTTGCAGTTTTGACACCAACTATTACCTTTGTTTTTGGGTTGTGGTGGGATGCCAAACGGGGAGTAGTTGTTAAAAATGATCGGCGGCGAGCAATTGGGCTGCGAGAACTGCTAACGAAACTCGGACCTGCCTATATTAAAATTGGACAAGCTTTGTCCACTAGACCGGATTTGGTTCCTCCTGTGTATTTAGAGGAACTAACTCAACTACAAGACCAGTTACCAGCTTTTCCCAACGAAATTGCTTATCAATTTATTCAGGAAGAACTAGGGGCGAGTCCAATGGAGATTTACGCCGAACTCTCGCCCCACCCAATTGCTGCTGCTTCCTTAGGGCAAGTATACAAAGGCAAGCTGAAAACTGGGGAGGAAGTCGCCGTTAAAGTTCAACGTCCTGACTTACGAGAGCGCATTACTATAGACTTGTACATCCTCCGCCGACTAGCACGATGGACCCAGAAACAGGTCAAACGTGTACGAAGTGACCTTGTCGGTATCCTCGATGAATTAGGGACTCGCATTTTTGAGGAGATGGACTATATCAACGAGGGAGAAAATGCCGAGCGATTTTTTCAGCTTTACGGTCATCTGAAAGACGTTTATGTACCGAAAATTTACTGGGAATACACTAATCGTCGCGTCCTGACCATGGAGTGGATTAACGGGCTAAAATTAACCCAGGCAGAAGAAATTCGCGCTCTCGGCATAGACGCCCGATATCTTATAGAAGTCGGTGTACAATGTTCGTTGCGCCAGTTACTAGAAGAGGGATTTTTCCACGCTGACCCCCATCCAGGTAATTTGTTAGCCACCTTAGATGGTCAATTAGCTTATCTCGACTTTGGCATGATGAGTGAGATTAAGCCGCCGCAACGCTATGGTTTGATTGAGGCCATCGTCCACGTTGTCAATCGTGATTTTGACGCTTTGGCAAAAGATTATGTCAAGTTAGATTTTTTGTCACCAGAGACTGATTTAACACCGATTGTTCCGGCTTTTGCAAGAGTGTTTGCCAATGCTCAAGGTGCTAGCGTTGCTGAGTTGAACATTAAAAGCATCACCGATGAACTATCAGCTTTGATGTATGAGTATCCCTTCCGCGTACCACCCTACTACGCTTTGATTATTCGCTCTTTGGTAACACTGGAAGGTATTGCTATCCATATCGACCCTAACTTTAAAGTCCTAAGTGAAGCTTATCCCTACGTTTCTAAACGCTTGTTAACTGATCCCTCTCCGGAATTAAGAGCATCTCTGCAAGATTTGCTATTCAAAGATGGGAGATTCCGCTGGAATCGCTTAGAAAACTTATTACGCAATGCTCGCAATAGTCAAGAGTATGACTTCAACCAGGTGCTGAAGCAGGGGATAGATTTTTTAGCTTCTGAACGCGGTGCTTTTATTCGTGACAAACTAGTAGATGAAGCATTTAAAGGACTAGATGCTTTAGGTAAAAATGTTTTGCATAACTTTACATACCTACTGCGAGAAAGAGTGGGTTTGACAGCAGTGAATGAAACTCCTGCCGCCACAGTCGATCAACAACAAACTTTGGAGCATATCAAAAATATATTAAAAATTCTCCAACAAACCCGTGGTTTTGAGCCAGAAAAACTTGTTTCCCAATTTGCCCAGTTATTAGTTGATCCAGCAGTGCAACGTTTGGGTCAAAAAATTGCCAGCCAGTTGTTACAAAAAGCTTTGGCAAGGTTGATTCGAGAATTGTTGGCATCAGAGGAAAGTAACCCTGTTGAGTTAGACCAGCCACCAAGGTTATCTTTGCCCCCTGCAAGATTTTAGAAAATCATCAAGCATTACAATGGGTAGAATATGGTTTAAAGCAAAGTAAAAATGAATTAGGGATGCAAAATAAACGTAACACCATGTATTAAGGTTTCGCGTGTAAGGATTGGGCGGCGTGAGGATGGGCGATCGCACGAACACAAGTCATTTCGCTTGATCAGGGAGAAAAATCAAATGGCGATCGCGGACGTATCTGAGTCCCCCCTAAATAGGTTAATTTATGTTACGTAGTCTAGGAAGAAGGCTTAGGTGGTCATTTTAGGAAAAAACTTGAATTGCACAAAGTAGATAGATGTCCCAAAAGACCATTATATTAACTGTGATCGCACTTCTGGGAAACACCTATATGCAGTGCTGCTCTCAATTGCGATCATTGCGATTAGGTGCCGACAGTTGAATCATCTCAGAAAAACGTGAATACTTAACCGCATCCTTCGGGGGATCATCCGCCGACACTGCAAGTAACCCAATTTTTAGATCCTCGAAATAAATCACACCCCCTATACGTCCTTTAACTTGGAAAGGTCCATGAAATAACCGGTACTCTGCAATGTAGATCACCAAAAAGTCCGTAATCTTTATTGCCCTGCCAAACAAATGCTTACAAGTATTGTGGAGGACAGCATCAAGGTATTGATTATCGGCAGGCTCACCCAGTTCAGTAAATTCTGGATCATCCGCAAAATGATCCATATAAAATAACCATATATGGGACAAGTCTTCTTCATTCGTTAGTTTTTGCTTAAGTTCCTGCAATCGGTCGATTTTCATAGTGTGGATATTGAAGAGATGGGGCGAGCAGACAGCACTGTTAAAAATCTACCACAAGTGTGAAGTGAGTACTGGTAACTCACCACTTGCTTTGGGTGGTACAGCACAGGATCTGCTATTGTGGCTCTTGCCCTAGTACCGCAAGGCGTTCGTCAAAAGTCAAACACGCTCCGCTCGCGGTGCTACGCGATTTATTTATGTAAAAATAAAAAATATGTCCGATCAAGACGCGCAGCGCTCTTAAATACTACGTCCTTATTACAAGCCTCTAAATTTATTTATGGGGTTCTTACTTTTGACTTTTGACTTTTGACTTCGCCCCCTTGGGGCGTGTGACCTTGTTGCAAACCAAGCATCAGGGTATGGACTAGGAATGTTTAAAAAAACTGGGGTTACCGTATCTTTGTTAGAAGCAGAGGGAGTGTTTGAATGTATGGATGTTGCAGATTTTTGTTCAGAACTACGAACTGCTACCGTGCTACCATGATTTTTGCTCTTGACAACATCTTTTGCCCAAGTCATACTGGCTAAAAAATTAGCTATACCCGAAACAATTATGGTAGTAGTAATTAAGTTTTGTGTAAGATTTTTTATTTCTAACATATAATCTTTTCAACACCTATTTTATTGAAGTAAACATTATTTAAAGATGTGTTTGTTATAACTTCAAAAAAACTGGATTGTGCAGCGTAAGTTCCAAATAAATTTTGTATAAAATATATCTAATTCTATGCGGAGGGGCAGAGCGTTCAATTATATAAAAGGGGTTTAAACTCATCCCACCCCTACAAGGAGTGGGATTTCGTGGGCATGGGTGCGTTTTCTCTGCCCTATGCCCTATGCCCAAAACGGCGAGGCGTCGATTCATCCCACTCCTACAAGGAGTGGGATGAATCGCCGTTTTCTTTGAGGGTTACAAAAAATCGCGCCTTCAAGTTGGGGAACCCAAGCATGGAACTTTACGCAGTTGGGCGTAGGTGTACTCTAGCACTCACCTCTTGGATCAAGGCGCAGTCAAGAGCGATCGCTTCCTATTACGTACGCGAAGTTTCGATCTTGCAAGTTATGACAGCTAAGTACTTCAACTGAGGACAGACGAGCGCTCTGGGCGCCAGACTGGTTATGTAAGATCAATAACTTGAAAATTACTAATCTTACCTGTAATACAACTCCCACTTCTGAAATGTTTAAAGCAAAGTAGGACAATTCTTGGTGGCTATAAATACCTCAAATATTTAAAAAATATGACCAGACTTCTTGGAATCGGACTGCTTATACTCGGTGTTTACCTCCTCGGTCAAAATATCATATTTGTCACTCACGTCTCTCCGTATATGTGGCGTGAGATCCCGGCAGGTGGATCAGTATTGGCGATTATGGGCGGTGTTATCAGCTTGCTATTCTTCCGCTCAATTACTGGCAATCTCGGATGGATTTTACTAGGTGTTGGTGCAGTATTAGTATTTTTGAGCGGTGGAATTATTTTAAGAGCTACCAGTCTATGGGAATTTTTTATTGCTTTTGTAGCCCTGGCAGGAGGTTTTCAACTTATGACCTCCGGTAGCATTCGGTTTTGATGGTTAGGCGATCGCCTTTGCGCCAAACAGACCATAAGGAGC
>CAZZXJ010000165.1:0-10792 GCA_964657905.1 uncultured Stigonema sp. | reverse complement strand
CATTTCAAACAGGCACAATCATTGATATATAAAGCTTTTGACTTTTGACGAACGCCCCGCGGTACTAGCTTGGTATAACAGAGTAGATATGAGCTAGTGGATGGGAATTTAGTTGAAATGCCTCCAAAACCAGATAGCAACAACTTAATTTCTCTCTACACCAAGCACTGAAAATTGCGCTCTTACGAGGCTATCAGGTGAAATGCTAATAAAAGAACGTTACCGTTTACTCAAGCAGATTGGTCAAGGGGGATTTTGTAAAACCTTCCTCGCTGTGGATGAGGGTTTATCTCCGAAAGTTCCTTGTGTCGTTCAACAATGGCTGCAAAATCAAACACCAGAAGTCTTTGAGCAAAAAGCACAATGGCTTCAGGAGTTAGGCAAGCATCCACAAATTCCTGCTACTATAGCACACTTCCAGCATGATAGCTACTTTTACTTGGTACAGGAGTTGATTGTGGGTGCTAATTTAGCTACTCAGATGCAGAAGGTGGGAGCTTTCAGTGAAATTCAGATTTGGCAACTTTTAGAAGATTTGTTGCCAGTTATCAAGTTCATTCACGATCGCAACGTCATCCACCGCGATCTAAAACCCGAAAATATTATCCTCAGATCCCCCCTTACTGAGGAAGGGTTAGGGGGGAATCTAGTCTTGGTTGATTTCGGGCATTTTTCAATTTTTACTACTAATTTTGACCTCCATGACTATACTCTACACCAATTTACGGATAAGTCTAATGACCATGGCTTTGGTAGTCCAGAATATGCTGCTCCCGAGCAAGTACAGGGAAAAGCAGTATTCGCAAGTGACCTTTACAGCCTGGGTGTGACTTGCATTTACTTACTTACTCAGATTCCTCCTTTTGATTTATTTGATATCCCTAATAATTGTTGGGCTTGGCAACAGTACCTGACGACAAAAGTCAGCGAAAGGTTAGGTAAAATTCTCAACAAGCTTCTGCAACAGGATCTAAGTCATCGCTTTCAATCCGCTGATCAAGTCATGCAGGTAATGGGCATGTCATTTGACCAAAATTGCAACCGCAGATACACGCAGACGAACGCAGATAGTATAGATAATTACGCGCTTAACCCGCGCAACGCACTGGCTCATCCATCTGCACGCCAGTCGCTTCAAGTCGGCACCGCCCAACACGCTGGCTTGTCCATCAGCGGTTCAAAATTCCAAATTCAAAATCCCTTCTGGCGTTGTATACATACTTTTACTGGAAATTCTGGTGTATTAAGTAGCGTGAATTCAATTGCCATCAGCTGTGACGGTCATACTTTAGCCAGTGGTCATGATGACAAAACGATTAGATTCTGGGATTTAAATACAAAAAAAGTGCTATGGACGTTCACTGGACATTCTCAAGCTGTCAAAGCGATCGCCTACAGTCCTAATGAAGAAATTTTAGCAACAGCCAGCGATGATAAAACTATCAAATTGTGGAACGTTAAGACTAAGCAGGAAATCTGCACCCTGTTTGGACACTCTCATGCAGTTAAATCAGTCGCTTTTAGTTCTGATGGTAAGCTACTAGCTAGTGGCAGTTGGGATAAGACAGTTAAACTATGGGATGTAAAGACTGAAAAAGAGATTTGTACACTCAGGGGACACCAATTACAGGTAAGTGCAGTGGCATTTAGCCCGATTCCCTGTTCGGGAGGGATTCTTGCCAGTGCTAGTTTTGACAGAACTGTTCGCATATGGCAAGTTGATCAAGCTTTTGAGTGTCTAGCAGAACTCAAAAACCTCCGAAACGACAACTTTGCGAGCACCCTTTCAGGTCATGCCTGGGCGGTTTTGACAGTTGCCTTCAGTCCTAATGGTAAAATTCTAGCCACTGGTAGCGATGATAACACTATTAAATTGTGGGAGGTAGACACTGGTCAGCTAATTTGCACACTTCTAGGTCATTCCTGGTCTGTGGTAGCAGTAACTTTTAGTACTGATGGGGAAATGCTAATTAGTGGAAGTAGGGACAAGACTGTCAAACTCTGGAGGGTAAGCACAAAAAAAGAGATTGCCACTCTTTCAGGTCATGTAGACTCAGTGTCTGCCATTGCTGTTAGCCCTGATGCACAACAAATTGTTAGTGGCAGCAGGGATAAAACTATTAAACTCTGGGGGAGTCAGGAGGAGGCAGCGCCGTGGGCGGTTCCCCCGACTTGAGGCGACTGCCGTTCAGGAGTCATATCACGTCCGGTTAAATAACCTTAATTAAGTTTGTAGTGAGGACTTCAGTCCTCTGGCAGTAAAAAGCAAGGACTAAAGTCCTTACTACAAACAAGTTTTATGATGGGCGATTGACCGGACATGATATCAGGAGTCAGAATGCACAATAATCCTGACTTCTGACGAATATATTCTGTTAAAAGGTACACTCGTGGAGCGCTGATTAGCTTACCTAATATTAAGCGCTACCCGTAAAGGTAACTTCGGGAAATTTCGTCTGAGCTTCGGACATCGGGCGGTTTCTACCTTCCTCTTGCCAGTAGTTAATAACTTCTGTAGCTTTATTGAGTAACTCCACCCGATCTAGTTCATTAATCCAGTGTTTTGACTCTAGCTCCTTTTTTAACTCTTCCCACGCATCATTCCTAGGCCAGAAAAAGTACTTAGTCAAAGGACTTGTGCCTTTACCTACCACTTGATCTACCGCCAATGCGACGTTCTCATCTAACCACAGAATCTTCAAAATAAACTTCGTCAATCGTACCTCCGGGGAGACCATGGCTACACTCACTATCTTTGCAATCGCTTATTTTAACGCAATAACCTACCATTTGACTAAATTTAATGAGTGGTTAGTGGGGAATGGGGGGGATGAGGGAGAATAATTAACAACTAACAACTAACAACTAACTATGACAGTAATTTTTGATATTGATGGCGTGGTGCGCGATGTCGGCGGTTCCTATCGGCGAGCGCTAGCAGATACTGTAGAGCATTTCACAGGGGGAGCATATCGCCCAACATCAGTTGATATTGACCAGCTTAAGTCTGAAGGTATGTGGAATAATGATTGGGAAGCATCCCAAGAATTAATTTATCGCTACTTTGAAACCAAAGGAGACGAACGGAAGCAACTGCAACTTGACTACAACGACATTGTCGCCTTTTTTCAATCGCGTTACCGAGGACTAGATCCCAACAATTGGACGGGCTATATCTGCAATGAACCGTTATTGTTACAGCCTAGCTACTTGGAGCAACTTACTTTAGCTGGGATTCGGTGGGGATTTTTCAGCGGTGCAACTCGTGCTTCCGCTACCTATGTTTTGGAAAAACGTCTCGGTTTGAAGTCGCCAGTGCTTATTGCAATGGAGGATGCACCAAGTAAACCAGATCCCACGGGACTTTTTGCCACTGTTCGTTTATTAGAGAATGGACTTGACAAATTAACTACAGTAATATACGCAGGAGATACAGTAGCTGATATGTATACAGTGGAGAAAGCACGATCACTTTTTCCTAAACGTACTTGGCTTGGTGTAGGGATTTTACCTCCTCATGTGCAGGAAACTGCAGCGCGTCGTGATGCTTATGCACAGACACTGCTGATCGCAGGAGCCTCTGTGGTTTTGAGCAATGTAGAGGAATTGACTCCAGTCAAGATTCAGGAATTACTGCGGTGACAGCCCTGCGGTTCGTCAAAAGTCAAAGGATGCCTTATTTGACCTGATGGATGCAGTGCTAGTAACACGTAGATTAACGAGCGCACTGCTGGGTCATTTTGTTATTGCTTAGTATCAATTCTAATGGGTAAGCCTTTTTTGTGATCGCCTGCTTAGTCTAAAGTCCAGTACATTGAGAACTGCCAAAAAGTAGTGTTCTAGATTTGTGGTTAAGACTCCTGAAACGCCCATCAAATAAACTATGAAGACAAATAGCAACAAATCTAGAACACCACCCTATTTTTTACTCAAACCCATGTACTGAATAATCACTTTATCAAGTAATTGAGTCGGTAGAAGTTTGGCAAGCCAGATATTCATTAAAGCATCTAATCCCACCACATAACGAGTTTTTGGTTTTTTGGCAGTGAGTGCATGAGCAACAGCTTTAGCAACTAATTCAGCAGGAAAACCATTTTTACTGAGCTTAGAGGCTGTATTACGGGTAGCATTTACAGCATCTGAGTATAATTGGTGCGATAAGATGGGCAAGTTGTTCCAAATTTTGTCAGCTAAATCTAAAGATTTTTCCCAAATCGGTGTTGTTACACATCCAGGTTCGATCATAGAAACCTTAATATCCCAAGGTTGCAGCTCCATACGCAGCGCATCTGAAAGCGCTTCCAATGCAAATTTTGAGGCACAATAGGGACCTAGAAAAGGTACAGCAACCTTGCCATTATCAGAAGTAATGTTGACAATACGACCTTTAGCCTTTCTCAAAAGTGGTAGAAATGCTTGCGTAACAGCTAGCTGTCCAGTTAAGTTGACTTCAAGTTGTTTTCTGAATTCAGCAAGGGGAAGAAATTCCAGGGGACTTGCAACAACTATACCAGCGTTATTCACTACACCTGCCAGACCAATAGTGTTTAAGGCTTCCCTCACAATATTTACAGATGCCATAATAGACGCTTCATCTGTGACATCTAACAGAAGTGGTGTTAGTCTAGCTGAGGTTTTGCCCTTTAGCTTTTCACCATCACCATCATTACGTACACCAGCAAATACGTGATAACCCAATTTGTCTAAGTAAATAGCACAGGCTTCACCTATTCCACTTGATGCGCCAGTGATCACCACGGCTCCAAAAATTTCTTTGCTAGCCATTCAGATAACCCGTAGATATAGAGCAAACTGTATTTAATTATGGTCAATCCTACAGTAAAACAACGGGCGATCACTAACCATCGCTTTTGTGCTTGGATACACACCTAGGGGCAATACTGCGTAGGTTTTGTTCCGTATCGCTACACTGTAAACATTCGTTTGAAAAAAGCGATGATTTCAGACCAAGCAGAGGTAGTGGCAGCAGGATCGTAGCGATAACCGTCGTCACGCATGAAGGTATGCTCCGCTTCATATAGAACAATTTTGTGAGCTACGCTAGCGTTCTCAAGGGCTTTAATTATAGTTTGGCGGTCATTTTCCGGCACATGAGGGTCAAGAGTACCAAATACAATTAGCACATCGCCTTTGATTTCACTCACCCGATTTATTGTATCGGCTACCCCCTTACCCAGTTTGCCCATAGGAATGCCAGTCGGATAGCAGCAGGCTGCTGCCTTAATTTCGCTTTGTAAAGCTGCCCGCAGAGCTAGGTGTCCGCCAATACAAAAGCCCAAAGTGCCTATTTGACCAAGAGAAAGCGAACTTTCTCCTTTCAGGAATTCAATTACAGCACGGCAATCGGCGTCATAATCAGCTATGCTCGTTCGACGAGCATTATCATTGCCCCGCATTCGACCTAGATCGTCTGGCTCAATAACTTGACCAATTGGCTCAGTTCGATGAAAAATTTCTGGGGCTGCTACTACGTAGCCATGTCCTGCTAAATACTCAGCTAGACGAATTATTGCACCACCTAACTGATAAATATCACTGTAGAACACAATACCTGGGTAAAGTCCTACTGCTTTGGGAGCTGCTACATAGACACGCATTAAACTGTCATCTACTCTCAACTCAACATTGCGTTTGGTGATTTGCACTTTTTTATCTCCATTGATGCTGAATATGCCCAGAAGCTAAGAGATCCTCTAGACAGGCAGGCATTGCAATTCTTGGTTTTATATAATTAAACCTAAATAATTGTCATAACTTTTATTCAGATTAATCCTATTGTTAAAGAAAGTAAATAAGTGTAAATTACTTTTACAGGCAAAAACTTAACAGCATGGCCAGTTCTCGGCATCTGGTTCACCGCACTGGGAATCAGCACTATCGCATTCAACCTCAACGGTTTCAACTTCAACTCTTCCGTAATTGACTCTCAAGGTGGTGTCATCGGCACTTGGACAGACATTCTCAAAGAAAACGGCGATTCATCCCACTCCTTGTAGGGGTGGGATGAATCGACGCGAGGCCGTTTCGGGCGACAGGCGCCGGGCATAGGAAACGCACCCATGCCCCATGCCCACGAAATCCCACTCCTTGTAGGGGTGGGATGAGTTTAACCGCTTCTAGTACACTAAAGAGCGCTCTCCTAAAAGGGCGGCGCTTTTGGTTGCGTGAGTGTCCATCAAAACCACGCGCCTTGTAGTGCGCCCAAACTTCGTTATGGGCGTAGGACAATGACGGGACAATTCCGAAACGTCATTTAAATGAACTGGCTAGTACCGCAAGGCGTTCGTCAAAAGTCACTCATTGAAAAGTCAAAAAGCTTACATTATAAGCTTTTCGTTGATTTGGAATGGTAGTTTTATTTCCGCCGATCTGTACTAGGTAAAGGTTCGGGGGTAAGCCTCTCTCCTTGTAGGAGAGAGGTACTCGTATACTGTACTCAAACGAGAACAGCTATAATTTTAAGGCAGACTTGAGTCTGCCTTACGCTTTGATCCCCGTGTCTTAAGACAGGGGATCAAAGCTTGGTTTTTACAAAAGAGAGAAGATGGCCCTGATGTCTGGTCTCTGAAAACTAAGGTTTGACAAAAAAAATTTTTCTCTTGTCAAAATATATCATACAACAATCAAGCACATATTCTCATTTTGCACTCATCAGGAAGTTGGAAAAAGACAGAAAAAGACATAATATATTTATTGCTTTGCTCTGATTGTGTTAATCAACACAGTGTTTCTTAAACAAGGTTATGACCTTATGCAGTTATGGAGCAAAGGTGACATTACAGATAGAGAGATTTGAACCAATTACCAAAGCACTGTTTTGCCCTCAACGCTACAGAAGGTTTTTATTTTGGCAGCGAGTGCATAAATGATCTCAATTGTACCTATTAATAATAAGGCACTGCTTAACTCTCATACCTAATTCTCTGGCGGCTTTTGTCTGACTAAGGCCACTAGACTCTCTGAGAGAGCAACGGTTTAGGGGTGTTTCGGTCATTGGGTTTTGATCATGATCGCGGCTTTGAACTTGTGATCATGGCTTCAGAAAAATTTTATACAATCTTTGCGGAGATTTAAGGGTTGGTAATCATTGAGGTTGCAAACTGTTCATTACTCCCTCTCACTATCTACAGAAATTAACCAATGGGTGCTTTAAAATATGAATAAAAAATGGGCGAGCAAGCGAATTACCTTGAATTTGGCATCAATTGAAGCCGAAAAGCTCGCTTCGTACTGTAACCAAACAGGAAGACCAGCAACGGATGTGATTCGGGAACTTATTCGCGGATTGTCTGTCTGTGACGAAGTAGGGAGCGCAATCAATGCCTTGAACTCTCCAGGATTGAATCCGGAAGATTCTGAATCGTTGTGATGAAGTGGGTGTAAACACCCACTTCATCACTTGTTCTTCCCTAACTGTAAAGCTAGTTTGAGCAGGATCAAAGCTGCTACTATCGGACTCGGCGATGCAAGGGTAGCCAGCTTGCACGACACATTTGCAGATTTAATTGCACCTCACCTAATCACTATGCGTAACTAATTTAAGTTATGGCAAATACCCCCCGATAGCCGAACGCATTACTAATTGTATCATTGATTTGACACCTATGGATCAAAAAGCAGCTAGCGTATGTAGCAGCTTCATCAACACTTTTTATTGACTATATGCTTCGCAATCTTACCTATATTTTAATTCTGCTTCTGTCTTTAATTATTGTTATACTTTGGTGGCCTCTGAATGATTCTGATTGCAA
Organism: uncultured Stigonema sp.; assembly: GCA_964657905.1. Lineage (GTDB taxonomy): Bacteria > Cyanobacteriota > Cyanobacteriia > Cyanobacteriales > Nostocaceae > Stigonema. The sequence goes on along the minus strand of CAZZXJ010000165.1, from coordinate 3,017 downwards.
TTCAGAACCTTTTATTGCATCAAAAGCCAAAAAATATCAAGTACATGCTACCAAAGTTCTTGTCCAGCCGTGGCGAGGTGAACATCAGGTATATGCAATCTTTATAGTTCCAAACAAATACGAGCGATCGCCATTTTTTGTGTTAACAGTAAAAGGTGTTGGCAACTCCTGTGAAAAGCCATTTGGTAGTTACCAAAACGTTGATGGCATCTCTGCTGCACTAGGAACGCATTTGATTAAGGACTACATTAGAACTCGCCTCGCTCTGCGGCTAATTCTCCAAGGTTTGTACAACCAGCTTAATGACAAACAGAACTGGACGCTGACCTACCCTCAAGACAATGGTGGTCAGAAAAATTAGTTATAGGAGTTTTCTTTGGGGACGCCCGTCGCATTGCTAATCTTATTTTGCCAACTCTGCCAAATCGTTTCCCACCACAACTGTCACCTCAGACCCGATATCTCCAGTCGCTGCTACTTGCACTTGTCCCATTCCGAGAACACTTTTTACAGCATTTGCCGCATCGGGATTACCTTGTTGGGCGATAATCTGAGTCTGAGCCAAGGGAAAAGGAGTGGAGGAAGCTATTTCACGATGTGTAGTGTAGATTTTTTGAAACCCCTGCTTTCTCAGCAATGCGATTGCTTTGGTTGTTGCTCCTGCTTTACCTGTACCATTAGCTACAGCGACCCACATTTTCTTGAAGTTGGTAGGAGTTGCCACATCCTTCTGTTGAGAAGCGCCGAAGTAGCGGGTCAAGATGGGGGTCGCTGCCTGGGGAGACTCGATCCAATAGCTGAGGGGATATTCCTTCTTACGACTAAACCGACCGGGCAACATCGCCATATTTATGTGCTGCCGATCAAGGCTACCTAAAAACTGGGTCATCCCCAGCATTTCTCCGATAGACAGGTCAGTATCAGAATTATCTTTTACCGCCTTCATAATTTGTGGTACATGTCCGAGAGTTGAAGGCTGCCACAATTTGTGGAGGAGTATTTTCAAAACTTCTTGCTGCCGCTGAATTCGACCAATATCTCCCAAGGCATCTTCCCGAAAGCGTACATATTCTTGTAAATGTTGACCATTGAGTACTTGTCGTCCTGCCTGGAAATGGATGTTCAAATGTTGGGTATGGTCTATATAGTTCATGGGTTTGGGCACATTCACTTCCACTCCACCCAAGGCATCGACGACTTGAGTAAAACTTTCTGTATCAATCCGGACATAGCGGTCAATGGGAATATTATTTAATACCTGACTAACTGTCTGTTCGGTTAGTTGTACTCCACCCCTCGAATTCGCGTCATTAATTTTATCGTTACCCACACCAGGTAACTGGACAAGCGTATCCCGTGGAATCGAGAGAATATTGATTTGGTGGGTAGTAGGTAGGAGGCGCACCAACAACATTGTGTCGCTATTACCTCCAAGGGCTTCTGTTGGGGTGTAGTTTTTGGCGGAGTGCGGATGCCCCGAGTTATCAATTCCTAAAACCAGCACATTGACTGGTCGGTCTAGAGTCACTGGCACAATGCTGTTAGGCTTTTTTTGCAAGGAGAAACCCTGCCGGAAGGGGGTCGCTGCCAAGAAGAACGCTAACGCCCCACCACCTGACAAGCAAAATAGAGTAGCGATTATCCCTAACCAAGACCACTTGATTTTGATCATTTTACGCCCCACACACAATATTGACGAATCTCATTTGTACTTTACACACCATAAATCCCACAATCAGGGATCTGCTTTGTGTAAAAGCAAATAGGTGCTTAGAACTAAGGTTGACTGGGAACCGCAGTATATGCCGGCGTTTGAACTGTGGGAGCAACCGTAGAGGTCAAAGCTGGTGTTGAGTCCGTATTAGTAAGTCCCGAGTTGTGCGGTTGGGGCACAAAGAATGTGATCCAAATCAACACTACTGCTACCACACACATCAGACCAAGTGTAAAATAGCCCACAATGTTAGACCAGATTTTGTTAGTGAATCGACCCATAATCCGTGGATTATTGCAGATTTTCATGATGTAGAAGATGCTGGGTGGCACAGTTATCCCGTAAACGACAGCGGAAAAGATCAGCGCCTGCACCGCCCCAATCCCAGTGAAATTAATCGCCAGACTCAAGACCACGGAGAGGAAAATCACCCCATAAAACACCTGAGCCTCGTGCAATTTCTTATCCATCCCTCTGGGAAAGCCGAAAGCCTCGGCCGCAATATAACCGCAAGTCCCAGCCAGCACAGGAACAGCGATCAAACCCGAAGCCAGAATCCCGACGGCAAAGAGTAAGTAGGCACCTTCTCCAGCAATGGGTTTGAGAGCCTCCGCCGCTTGCTCTACAGTATTGATATCCTTAATTCCTTTGGTAAACAGAGTACTGCCACAGGCCCAAACCACGAAAAACATTATGCTTGTGGCGATCGCCATCCCAAAGGCATTGTCCTTCTGCATGGTCTTGACTTCTTGCCTTAGATCTGGCATAATTCCCTGCGGATCATTGAACAACTGACCGTACTTATGTTCCTGATCGTCCACCACCATGGAGGATTCCCAGAAAAATAGATAGGCGGAGATGTTAGTGCCCATAAACGCTCCGACAGTCCCTAAGAAGGCCGTGTCAAACTGCAGATGCGGCGTCACTGAAGAGCGCAGCACGTCCCCCCAATCCTGTTGGACAAAGAAAGGGACAACAAAATACACGCACAGAACGCAAGCCGCCCATTTCAGTATCGACGCCACCTTGTTGTAATTGAACACGAACAGCGATGCCAGAATCAGGATGCCTGCGAGTGAGCTGAACACCTGGGTTGAAACTTGGGGGAGCAGCATATGACAGACAGATCCCATTGCCAATAGGTCAGACCCGAGGTTGATCATGATGGCAGGAATAGTGAGCAGCCCGACCAGCCACAGCGCGTAAGGCGGATACTCTTCCTTGAGGATGGTGATGATGCCCCGACGAGTCACCAAACCAATGCGAGCACTCATTTCCTGAATGCAGACCATCAAGGGAAAGA
>CAZZXJ010000164.1:6085-10793 GCA_964657905.1 uncultured Stigonema sp. | reverse complement strand
GAATTACGAATTACGAATTATTCGGTCAAGGCTGTTGCACTCCACGGGTGTTGAGGTCGATGGCATATAAGGATTTGCCTGCCGTAATCAAAAGGCGATCGCGTCCCGGACCTCCGAAGGTGAGATTGGCACTTGTCTCCGGCACTCGGATTTTTCCCAAGCGGGTGCCGTCGGGCGCGTACACCTGTATGCTATCCTCTGAGCTAGTAAAGATGTTGCCGTGTTCGTCCACGCGCATTCCATCGGGTTGACCAGGCTCGATGACCGCGAACACGCGACTGTTGGTCACATGGCGACCGTTCACGACCTCGTACACGCGGATATCATGATCCCCATCAGGGATATTGAAGGCAGAGGTATCTGACACGTATAACAGGCGTTCATCTGGACTGAACGTGAGTCCGTTGGGGCGCTTTCTGTCCCTGACAACAGCATCGATCTCACCTGTCGCTGGGTCGAAGCGGTACACGAAACATCCGTCTTGTTCTTGCTCGCCGCCGTACCCTTGGTTTGGCTCAGTGAGTCCATAGGGCGGGTCGGTGAACCAGATGGTACCGTCACGCTTCACTACCAAGTCATTTGGGCTGTTGAGGCGCTTGCCTTGGTAACGGTCTACTAAAACCTTCCACTGACCGTCATACTCGCGTCGTAGAATAGCTCGCTTACCCGACGAACAAGCGACGAGACGACCCTCCATGTCACGGTAATTACCGCTTTGATAGTCGGACGGATGCCGCAGGACGCTCACTCCGTCACTGGCACTCCAGCGGAACAAGCGGTTGCCGTGAGCGTCGCTCCACACAATGCTGTCATCCTCGTGAAAGTAAACGGGACCCTCACTATGGACTGCACCGTTGGCTAGCTTTTGGAGTGTTGCATCTGGGCGCACGAGCGCACGCATGCGATCGTCATAAATTTCGATGACTTCTGGCATGGGAATCTCCTGGGGTTGCAGTGTCGAAGATAGGGGAATTCTCGCGTTTCAATACCTAAGGGGTAGCAACTGTTAGCTGATTGTTACCCACTTCTACCCATTGTTAGTCGTCTTTGGGTAGCTCTGATATGAGTAAACCGACCCACTTCGTAATCAGCTTTGTATAGTAACATTGGTTTCACTGTGTAATTGGTCGGCAGCTATCAATTTAAAAATTTTTCATATCAGATTAAAGCTTTTTTGTCAAGATACTATAATTTTTTCTATATCACTCTTGAGGTAGATTTGTATTTATACCCTTATAAGCAAATAGTTAGTAGAAAGACTGAAATGCATAAGTAACCGCTTTAGGAGGGTAAGGATGCAATACAGTGTGCAAAGGTAGGCACTATCCCTTCTTGCCATCTTGCAATTGGGTGGGAACGCGCCATTGGCGATTCCTCCCAGAAACAGTCCAGGCTCGAGCAGTTTTCAATAAGCATAAACTGAATGTTGTAGTTGCGATCAGAATTATGGTGTCTGGATGAATTCAGGAGAAAACGATGCCGGTGCCTCTAAATCAAGCTAATCTACCGTACCCCGATCCGATCCATCCCATTGTCGTCCACTTCGTGATTGCGATGGTGTTTTTTGCTTTCTTCTGCGACGTAGTAGGCTATTTCACCCGCAACCACCGTTTGTTCGAGGTAAGTTTTTGGAACATGTTTGTCGCCTCAGCTGCGATCTTTGTCGCCGTCATCTTTGGTCAGTTTGAAGCAGGTCTGGCACAAGCCTACGAAGCAGCCCAGCCCATACTAAATGAACACACGATTACTGGCTGGTCCCTTTCAGCGATTGTCGTCGCCATTACAGCATGGCGCTTCGTGATTCGCAGCCGTGACCCGTTAAAGATACCACCCGCTTACTTGGGTGTAGCAATGTTTTTGATTTGCCTAGTATCCTTCCAAGTGTATTTAGGAACTCAACTGGTTTGGGAATACGGACTGCATGTGGTGCCTGTAGAGGAAGCGATTAAGAAGGGGGTCTTGAAATGAATTTACAACTCATGCAATGGGGGTTCAAGCTGGGTGCCAACGGACTGCCCTACCAGCTTCCAGTACATCCAAATCTGGTGCATTTGACTTTAGGTCTTTTCATCATCGCCATCACCTTTGATATAGCAGGAAAACTTTTTCCCTTAGAAAAACCGATATTCAGATTTTTAGCCCTCCCAGCGGTTCGTGAGGGCTTCTACGATGTCGGCTGGTACAACCTGCTAGCAAGCGCGATCGCCACATTTTTCACCGTGGCGGCAGGTTTTTTCGAGATCATTCTGGCAAATCCGCCTGCTGATATCAAGAGTCCTTGGGGATTGGGGGCAGGGCTGACCATGATCTTACATGGTTTGGGTGGTGTTTTCCTGTTGGCTGCCATCGTTGCCATGACCGTGTGGAGAGGTTTCCTGCGCTATCAGTGGCATCAAGGCGCTACCAGACAGGTGAACTGGATCTACTTGGTGATGGGCATTGCGATCATGGGAATCATGTTTGTCCAAGGGACGCTGGGGGCTCACCTCGGAGACGATTTCGGGGTTCACAATACCGCTGCCCACTTGCTCAGGAATGGTGAAAACCCCAACGTGCTGCTCAAGTAATCCAGAAGTTCTCAAGTACGTTCACCTAGAAAAACATCAAATTTGGACACAGGAGTCAGGAGTCAGTAGTCAGTAGTCCGAATATTCTATTTGGTGTCTCCTTATTTTATTTTTCCATTCTCCTGGCTCCCCGCAACAAAGGTTTCGCATCTAATTATATTTACTTATGAGGAAAATTCTAAACTCTCTGCTATTGGCTGCTTTTATAGCGGTGATTCTTGCTGCCAGTCGTTGGGTCGGACAGCAGGCATACTTCTGGATGCCGCCTCAAGCAACAGCAGAAGCAAAACGGGTCGATGAGATATTTAGCTTTCTGTCCTCCATTGGAACGTTTGTTTTCTTGGGGATTACTGGGGTCATTACCTATTCGATGATCACTTGCCGGGCACCTAAGGGTGACTGGGGTCACGGCCACCCTGCTAGAGGCAGTGCGAAGCTGGAAATCCTTTGGACAGTGGTTCCGACTATACTGGTTTTGTGGCTAGCAGTGAAAAGCTTCGACATTTATCAGCAAATAAATATCCAGGGTCTGACACCAGTGGTGCATCTGCACATGGAAGAATCTGCTAACGCTGCTGATATCAGCAACGACAGCAAACCTGTTGGGGAAGTGATTGAGGTTTTTGCTAAGCAGTGGGCTTGGTCTTTCCGCTATCCAAACAATGTCACCAGTAACGAATTGCATCTGCCGGTTAATCAGTCTGTTAGCTTAGCGTTACATGCAGAAGACGTTCTCCACGGTTTCTATATCCCTGAGTTCCGTTTAAAGCAAGATATGGTCCCCAATCGCACCATTACCTTGAATTTAACGCCGGATCGTGTGGGTAAGTATCGGCTGCATGATTCCCAATTTAGTGGTACTTACTTCGCCGTGATGGAGGCGGATGTGTCCGTTGAATCCCGTCAAGCTTATAACCAATGGCTCGCGCTAGCTGCTAGTCGTGAGCCAACGCTTGCATCTAATCAAGCCTCTGCTGAGCATACCCAGCTATCGAAGAAAATGCTTAATAGTCAGTGGCACACTGTCCAGCCTGCTGAGCCTTCTGTTGTGAATTATTCTAGTTAAAAGAAAGGAAATCAATGACAAATAACTCCAGGGAAGGCATTGCCGGGGCTGATGAGTCAGGCGAAAATTCTGATTCACAGACCACGGGCTGGCGGGAATACTTCAGCTTCAGCACAGACCATAAAGTCATCGGTATCCAATACATGGTGACGACCTTCATCTTCTTCCTCATTGGCGGACTGTTGGCGATGATCATTCGTGGCGAACTGATCACCCCCCAATCAGATGTGGTCGATCGCCCCCTCTACAATGGCTTGTTTACCATGCACGGCACGATCATGATCTTTCTGTGGATTATCCCGTTTAATGCTGGTCTTGCCAACTACCTAGTGCCGTTGATGATCGGGGCGCGGGACATGGCGTTTCCGGTGCTCAACGCCATCGCCTTCTGGATGATTCCGCCAGGGGGTCTATTGCTACTATCGAGCTTCTTACTACCTAGCGGCACCGCCCAAGCTGGCTGGTGGTCCTACCCACCAATTAGCATCCAGAACCCCTCTGGTCACCTGCTAAACGGCGAATTGATTTGGATACTGAGTCTAGTAATAATAGGTATCTCATCAATCATGGGGGGTGTCAACTTTATCACAACCATCTTCTGGATGCGGGCACCAGGCATGACGTTCTTCCGCATGCCAATCTTTGTCTGGGCGATCCTAAGTTCTCAGTTACTGCAACTGTTTTGCCTGCCTTCCCTCACTGGTGGATTGATCCTGCTGTTTTTTGACCTGACTTTGGGGACAAGCTTCTTCAACTCGACGCAGAATGGCAGCCCAATCCTCTACCAGCACTTATTCTGGTTCTACTCCCACCCAGCAGTTTACGTGATGGTGCTGCCTGTCTTTGGCATCTTCTCGGAAATCCTCCCCGCTTTTTCTCGCAATCCCCTATTTGGCTATCGGTCAGTGGCGATCGCCACAATTGGACTCTCTGTAATTAGCACTTTGGTCTGGGTACACCATATGTTCGCTAGTGCCACACCCGGTTGGATGCGCATGTTCTTCATGTTCACCACCATGTTAGTCGCCGTACCCACTGGGATCAAGGTGTTCGCCTGGACTGCTACCGTCTGGAG
>CAZZXJ010000164.1:0-5985 GCA_964657905.1 uncultured Stigonema sp. | reverse complement strand
CCGGAGTACCAGTGGTGGAACATCGTTGCTAGCCTCGGGTCGTTCCTACTAGGGATGTCAACGCTGCCCTTCATTGCCAATATAGTCGGTTCTTTGCTACGGGGACCTAAGGCAGAGGATAATCCTTGGCACGCTACAGGGCTGGAGTGGAAAACTTCCTCCCCACCCCCGAAAGAGAACTTTGAGGAAATTCCGCTCGTCACCGAACCACCCTATCACTACATCGATTCCGAACCATTGCAACCAGAAGCTGCCACTCAAGAGTAGGTGTACAAGAATTAAAAATTAAAAATGCAAAATTTTTAATTTATTTGTCCTCCTCATATACCCTTACTCCCCTAAATTTATGGCAAACTCTACACATCCAGATGAAAGTCCCATGCCCTTGGAGGAGTTACGGCGTTTTATGCCGAATTGGCTGAAGCGGTTTTTACCAAGCGGTGGCGGACGTGCTGATGATGATCATGGCAAAAGCATGTTCGGCTTCACCGTGTTCCTGCTGTCGGAGAGCATAATCTTCATTAGTTTTTTCATAACATACATTGCTCTGCGATTGACGAGTCCGCACTGGCTACCTCCTGGTGTCAAGGGACCGGATTTGTCTAGCGCTGTGATTATTAACTCGGTGGTGCTGGTTTCCAGTAGCTTCGTCATCCAAGTGGCAGAAGGTGCCCTTAAGCGGCGTCAGCTAAACAAATTTCGCTGGTTGTGGCTAACTACGTCCGCCATGGGAGTATACTTCCTAGTCGGTGAGGTAAAAGAGTGGCTTGGCCTCGACTTCGGCTTGTCAACGGGACAGGTCGGTGGGACGTTTTACCTGCTAACGGGCTTTCATGGTCTGCACGTTACCACTGGTATTATCTTGCAGATCATCATGCTGGTTCGCTCCTTTATTCCAGGCAACTATAATAAGGGTGATTTTGGTGTAAGTGCGACCACCCTATTCTGGCACTTTGTTGACGTGATCTGGGTCATTCTGTTCTCGCTTGTCTACCTCTGGCGAGCATAGAAGCTTCCTCAAGATAGACGGTTATTTGGAGAAAAATAGCTAGAAATATTGCTGTATAAAAATTTTACCTTGGAGACACGTTCCTGTACTTGGTATGAACTTCAACAGGCAATTCTATGACTTTACCGAATGAAGAATTCCAAACGCCACGGCGATCGCTAAGCACAATTCGAGAAACTCCTTCACAAGCGCAGATCCAAAAAGATCCACTGATTGCCAAAGGCTTGCAAAAGGGGCAGTACCTCGGCATTGTTGCTCTTGCTATTGCCTTGGTCACTGTTATTGGATTTTTTAGTCGCAGAGTCGAATATGCTATCTTGTTGGCTATTGTCCTCAGCGTCATCCTCATTGGTTTCTTTTTAACGTTATAAGCTGATATGCATTTAGTTTGCGTTTTGCGTAGCTATGGGAGCCAGGAGCCTGGAGTCAGAAAACTTCTGACTCCTCATTAACATCTACCAAGGACAAGTGATTTTATGAACAACCAAGTTTATCAAACAGTGATTGTAGGCGGTGGCTTTACCGGGCTATTTACCGCCTTGCACCTTGCTCATAGACACTATCCGCGAAGTGTCATCCTGATCGACAAGCAAGAACGCTTTTGCTTTAAGCCCTTACTCTATGAGTACTTCAGTGGCGAAATGGATTCCATGCAGGTAGTACCGCGTTTTGAGGAATTGCTCGTCGGTAGCGGTGTCATCTTTGTTCAAGATACAGTGCAAGGAATTGACCTACATCAGCGAGAAGTCAAATTAACTTCGGGAACTTCTTATAACTACAGCAACTTAGTTTTGGGTTTGGGCAGCGTTACTGATTTCTTTGGTGTTGAGGGAGCAAAAGAGAATGCCCTACCTTTCTGGACGCCAACAGACGTGATCAAAATCGACCGTCATTTGCACGATCGCTTGCGACAAGCCGTGCAAATCGAAGATCCAGAACAACGCCGCCGATTACTAACAGTCGCAGTGATTGGTGGTGGTCCTTCTGGAGTAGAAATGTCAGCTACCTTAGCCGACTTGCTGCCGAATTTGTATGCCGCCATGCAAGGCAATTCTCAAGAGGTCCGGGTAGTACTGCTGAATCACGGTGCGGAAATCCTCAAGGGTGACGTTAACAGTGCCTTGAAAGAAACTGCCGAACAGGAATTGCAAAAACGCACCGTGCCAGTAGAAATGCTTATGGGAGCACAAGTTACTGGTATTCGTCCTGACGCAATCGAGTACAAGTGCAATGGTAAGACAGAAACGTTGGCAGTCGGCACCGCCATCTGGACAGCTGGCAGTTCTATCAATCCGCTGATTAAAGAACTACCGATTCCAGAGTCAAACCGAGACAAGCGCGGTCGATTAAAAGTCACCAAAACTTTACAACTGCCCGATTTCCCTGAAGTGTTTGCAGGCGGTGATTGTACATATGTGGAGGATACTTCTTTCCCTGCTACAGCACAGGTTGCTTATCAGGAGGGGGCAACGATCGCTCATAACCTGAAAGCGATCGCTTTGGGGGATCACCTAAAACCTGTTAGCGTTAGCAACCGGGGCACGCTTCTCAAACTAGGGTTAGATAATGCTGCTGCTAATATTTTCAACGCTTTTGAAGTGACAGGCGAACCCGCTCATTTGATCCGTCAAGGCACTTATCTAGAGCTATTACCAACTCCGATTCATAACTTCAAAGCCACCACAGAATGGCTGAATGAGGAGATTTTTCAGCGCCACATCAATTCTAGTGATCCGGGCAAAAAAGTGGTGCAGACAGCGGAATTGGTTGGTGGAGCTGTAGTGGGCGTTCTCGTTGCCAGAAAATTACTCCAAATGTTAGGTAACGGCGATGATAAAAATCAATCTTGATTTGCTTTTGCCTGACTTGTCTATAAATTTTGGAACTATTATCACCCAATCGGGTCAAGGCAAAAAAAGACCTATTACCGTAAGAATTCAGGAGTCAGGAGTCAGAAGTTATCAGGGTTTGGTATCTCTGTTCACTCTTCTTAAACGGCTCCTGTTATCTCCTAATTCTTTAACAATTCTGACTCCTGTATTCTGGCTCCTGAATTCTTACCTATTACCTATACTAGTAATAGAAGGTAATACGACTGTCTAAACCTCCACTTTCTTAGAGCAGTTTATCTTTAGAGAACAATGAATCAGATTCTAAAACACACATTATTACCCACCTTAGTTGCTACCAGTTTAGTGAGTGTCAACTTAATGTCTGTCAAACCTGCATCCGCAGAGGACAAGTGGATAAGAGATATTGGCATTGGCGCTGCTACGGGTGTAGTGACTGGAGCCGTCCTCGGTCATGGTTCAACCTTAGGCAATGTTGTTAACGGAGCCGCATCAGGTGCTGCCGTTCATGCTGCTAGCGGAGGTCATAACTATCATACAGGCGGTGATATACTTCGAGATGCCGGAGTAGGTACAGCAGCTGGCGTAGTTTCCGGTGCGGTTACCAACGGCGGTCATCATACCCTTACTAATGCCGTAGAAGGTGCGGCTACAGGTGCTGCCATCAATATCCTAGGTCACTAATCCTGTCAAGTTGAATCAGGGTATAGGGGAACACCCCCTTATACCCCTTCTATGGTCACCAAGAAAGACGCTGACCTTGCTTTTTTAAGGCTTGTTGCAATTGGGGCATTTGTTGTTGTGAAACAATCTGATCGGGAGTTATAGCAGTTTTCATTTGGGTCGAATACATGGAGCGTCCCTGACTGTGGTATTTTATCTGTAATCGCGGGGGTGGCGCTGTATGAATCCCTATCAGGGATTGAAATAAATCCGGTTGAGTCAGAAGCCAAGCTGCTGTCACTCCCGCCCCTGCACCGATGCTCCACTCGCTGTTATGAATGCGGGTGACAGCGTTAACAATGTGAGTGACGGCAATGCTCTTACCACCAATGAGGAGGTTGTCAATCCCCTGAGGAATGATGCTTTCTAAAGGTATCAAAGTAGGTCGAACCACAAACTCTCTAGCAGGCGCTTTAGTCGCTTCGTTTGGTGGTTGCCAGTTGCGATAACGACACCCATGTAAGTCGATGTCGTAGTGCGTTAGAGCGATCGCTGTTGCCGAGAAGTCACGACCACCGGATACGTCTGTCCTAATATCCGCTTCTCGCATCATGAACTCACTTTGTCCGTAGGCTTTGCGTCCCAAAATCCGTCGCCCCTCCCGAATATAAGGCATCATACTCAACCCCGAATCTGTACCCATCAAAGAGTCAGCGCCTGACAAATAGGCGAGGGGAAAACCCGGTCGGCTTTGAGTTTCTATGAGCCATTGAGCAAATAAAAGCGCATGCTCTTCGGCTTGCTTGAGTGCCAGATCGGAAAGTCCCCCCATCCAGTTTTGACGTTGTCCAGAGGCGATAATCTGTTCTTGAGTCAGAATCAACGGCGGATTCATTAAGTTCCAGTCGTTCCCCCGATTCCAGTTGACTAGGGTGATGTCTCCAAGGGAGGGACTATCGACGAAGGGATCGTTGCGGATCTTACTGACAATACGTCGGTAATTAAAAAAGCTTCGACCTGCAAACACGGGAAACCCTTTTATTGAGTAGTCTCGCCGATGTTCCTCTTTTGACATTCCGGACTGAATGAGAGCCAGTTGAGCGCGACTTAGCCCGCCATCATCTCGAATAGCAAGTACAAAAGGAAATGTAAATGCTTGGGTGCATTCCGGGTTATCTTTGGGCGCTGCGTGAATTTCACCAGTAGTTACACGAGATTCCGATCCCAGCCTCTGGGGGATTCCAGCCCATCCCACCAATTCCCCTGTATCAGTTGCATCAATGACTATCATTCGACCCTTTGCTGGTGCTTGCAGTCGCAGGGGTACTTTCTCAAATACCTGATCGCCAAACCAAGAGTACCAAGAGGTCAACTCTTGAGAAAGCCGACCCTTGGGTAAATATTTTGGGTCACGAGGAATCCGCCGTACTGCATAGATGGCGACAATATTCCGACCCGTGCTGTCAAACTCAGCTCCTTTAAAGGCAGTTGAAGTTGCCCAACGGCTTCCAAGAGCAAGACGGGATGAAGATTCTAGCAATTGTTCTGCGCCGTCGGCACCAGCCTTGGGAGGGAAGCACAGCTTTGCCACCCAGCAACTATTAATGTCAGAAACTTTCAGGGCAGAAGAAATATTTGACCAAGCGGGAAGTTCTACAGGTTGCTGTTTAATTAACTGCTTGAACTCTATCCAACTTTTTGAATAATTTTCCTTTGCACGCATGGTCAGTGATTCATCAACCGCCGATACTCCCTGGGAGCTAATTTGTCCCCCAAGCCAAGGGGTGAGTTCGATTAAGCAAGTCTTTGCCCCTGATCGCATTGCTGCTGATGCGCCTGCAACTCCTCCCAAGGAACCGCCAACTACAACAACAGAACATTCCCATACCTCACCTGCTGCTGGTAGGGGATCAAGCCGGGGCAAGTTTTTCCGTGTCAGCAGGGGTTTAACTATCGCTGTTGCGGTCGTAGTCAAACTTTTTTTCCATGAAAAATAGGTGTGGAGGAAACCCAAGCTGACTCCGACGAGAAAACCCAAAGCTGACAACAGCAGCATTAATTTATATAGACGATGAGAGCGCTTCACTTCAATTTATCACAAGGCTTGAAGTCAAGATTACAACAACGAGGCGGCGATCGCATCTCTCTGATAAATTTTGACAGCTTAGCGAAAAATCAGTCCTTGATTTCTAGTAGGTTGTCAAGCTGAAATTGAGGGGTAAGCCTCCTGTGTTCGTAGTTGCGCTGTCTTCGCGTGCATCGCAATTACCTTGACAGACTACTAGTTATATATTAAAAATTAGGTTAAGGTTGCCTCTAAGCACACCACAACACACATATGTAGCATTTATTACATTTTTTTTTGATGGTTATACACCACAAGTATCAGTTAGTGCGATCGTCGCATTATACTAGTACAGCGCGGCAGAAATAACTAGACAGTTAAAAACAGCTTAAAACCCA
>CAZZXJ010000163.1:0-10869 GCA_964657905.1 uncultured Stigonema sp. | reverse complement strand
ACTAACAACTAACATTGGTATGACATTACTACTAGCAGGGGACATCGGCGGGACGAAAACCATTCTGCGACTGGTTGAGGTTTCAGATAAGTCTGACTTACACACGATTGATGAGGAACGATACCGCAGTCAGGATTTTGCCGATTTTGTGCCAATGGTACAGCAGTTTTTAGCAAAAGCTAACACGCCGACACCACAAAAAGCTTGTTTTGCGATCGCAGGCCCGGTGGTTAACAATACAGCCAAGCTAACCAATTTAGTATGGTTCCTTGACAGTAAACGTCTACAGGAAGAACTGGGTATAGGTCAAATTTCTCTGATTAACGACTTTGAAGCCGTTGGCTATGGGATCTTGGGTTTAGACAAACAAGACTTGCATACTTTGCAAGTAGGTCACACCAACCCAGAAGCCCCCATTGCGATTATTGGTGCTGGTACTGGGCTAGGACAAGGATTTTTAATTAAGCAGGGAGAAAACCACCAAGTCTTTCCCTCGGAAGGTGGACATGCTGACTTCGCTCCCCGGATCGAGTTAGAGTTTCAACTGTTGAAATACCTGTTGGATAAACATGATATCCAACGGGTTTCTGTGGAACGGGTGGTTTCAGGTATGGGAATTGTGGCAATTTACCAGTTTTTGCGCGATCGCAAACTTGGTAATGAATCACCAGAAATTGCTAAAGTCGTGAGAACCTGGGAACAAGAGGCGGGACAGCAAGACAAAAGCGTCGATCCGGGTGCTGTTATTGGAAATGCTGCCATGCAAAAAAGCGATCGCCTCTGTGAACAAACCATGCAATTATTTGTAGAAGCCTACGGTGCTGAAGCTGGCAATCTTGCCCTCAAACTTCTACCTTACGGTGGTTTATATGTTGCTGGTGGCATTGCTCCCAAAATACTCCCCTTAATCCAAGAGGACAGGTTCCTGTTAAATTTCTCTCAAAAAGGCAGGATGCGGCGCATTCTAGAAGATATCCCTGTCCATGTTGTCATCAATCCACAAGTAGGGCTAATTGGTGCTGCTGTCTGTGCCGCTAGGTTATAACAAATACTAGCAGTATAAGTAATATCAGCATCCCCAGAAGCAAAAACTATGACAATTAGAGGTTTTCTGCCATTAATTGCCGCCACTTTAATATTTAATTGTTTTGCAGGAGTCGAGGCGCTTCCACCCAAACGCCCGACTTCTCAATCCAAACCAACGGTTTCCCAACCAGTACAACCACCATGGAAGATATTCACAGCCCCTGACGGGCGCTTCACGGTTTTAATGCCGGGAATGCCGAAAATGATCACCCAAACTCAAAAAACCTACATGGGAGAAATTGACTTACAAGTATTTGTCGCTCAACCTCCTGAGCAGGAAGTGGCATATTTAGTTGCTTTCAATGACTTTCCTAATAGTTATGGTCAGATGGCAAACCCCCAAGAAATACTTAAGAATGCACAAGATATGGCTTTAAAGACTACCCAAAGTAATTTAGTCAGCCAGCGCAATATTCGTAGTTCCAATGGTCATCCTGGTAGAGAAATAGTGTACATAAATTCTGGAGGCAAAATCACCAAAAACCGGATGTATTTTGCAGATGGACGCTTGTATCAAGTCATGGCTATCACAACTAGAAAACAGCAAAAGACTTTATCTCAAACCATTACAGGGTATTTAAATTCCTTTAATGTGGTGTTAAAGGCATGAGCGAGAGCTGTGGACTTAAGTCCACGGCTCATAGCTTAAGTCCGTGGAAACGGACTATTTTTATCCTGAATATTATCGATTAATTAAAAATTGCTAACGCTTAATTCCTGCGTCCTCAGACACCCCTAAAGCTAGTCCTGCTGTCCAATCAATGTCTCCTCTGCCCTTGGCAATAGCCGTCATGAAACGGTCGTGCAGCAAACTGGCAAATGGCATCGGCATCTGACTTTCTCTTGCCGTCTGTAAAGTCAGCGTGATATCTTTAAGTCCCAGAGAGGCTTTGAAGCCAACAGGTTCATACTTTTCCTGAGCCACCATGCGTCCATAGTTTTGATAGATCGGGCAGGCAAAAAGCGTTTGAGTAAACATTTCAGCAATTTTCGTTCGCTCAACCCCGTTCTTCTGTGCCAGAGTAAAAGCTTCTGCCATTGATTCAATTGCAGAAGCTATCAGAAAGTTACCCGTAATCTTCACAACATTAGCGGCTGCGACCTCTTCCCCAAAGTCAAAGACACCTTGACCTACCACATCTAAGAGCGCTCTGACTCGCTCTTTCGCGGACGTATTTCCCGACAAGCAAATCCATAGCTTAGCCGCCGCCGCCGCATCTGGACGACCAAACACAGGCGCTGCTACGTAGTAAGACCCGCGTTGCTCATGCTCCTGCGCTAATTTGTGAACCGTAACAGGAGAAACTGTACTCATCGACACATGAATCCCATCAGCCCCCAACTTCTCCAAAATCCCGTTTTCACCCAACACAACCTCTTCTAGCGCCTGGTCATTTGCCAGCATTGTCACCACAATGCCACCTGGTTGCACCACATCAGCCGGAGTATTCCCTAACTCAGCCCCCTGTTCTAGAAGCGGTTGCGCCTTTTCTGTTGTCCGGTTATAAACTCGTAACTTGTAGCCTGCCTTCACCAAATTAGTTGCCAAAGGCAAACCCATATTACCCAAACCGACAAAGCCAATTGATGTACTCATTTCCCTATCTCCTAATTATTGTATTGACGCAAAGTTTAACTAGCGCGCCTTTGCGTGAGATTTAAATAAATTAACAAAGGTAATAAAAGCAACTAAGAGCATCATTAACGCCATCCCACAGACTCCATGCCACTGCCAGTGACTCCAACCATAAGCACCAAGAAACGACCCCAACGCTCCCCCCATAAAGTAAAAGGTGATATACACAGCATTCAAACGACTGTGAAACTCCGACGGCAAACTGTAGACTCTTGCCTGGTTGGAAATCATTGTAGTTTGCACACCCAAGTCCAGAAGGATCACCCCGATAATCAATCCCAGGAGCTGATAACCAAACACCCAGAACACAAGAAAAGACGAGCTTGTAATTAAAAGACCCAGCCCTACAGTTACCTTGGGATTGCCCTTATCTGCTAACTTCCCCACCAGAGGAGCCGCCGCCGCTCCCACTACACCCACTAGCCCAAACGACCCCGTCACCTCACTACCATAGTGATAGGGTGGCTGTGCCAGCAGAAAAACGAGGGTACTCCAAAAGGCGCTGAAGGCTCCAAAAGACATCGCTCCGGCAAGGGAAGCCTCACGTAATCTAGGCTGTTGTTGCATCAACTGGAACAAAGATCCAATCAGCTGGGGGTAGGGAATTCGCACAGAAGGTTGGCTTTTTGGCAGTATCCGGGATAAGGTGAGAGCTAGAACAATCATCAGTCCACTGGCAAGCCAGTACATTGCTCGCCAGCCTAGACTGGCTCCTACAAAGCCACTGACCGTGCGGGCTAAGAGAATTCCGATCAACAGCCCACTCATCACCATACCAACAACTTTTCCTCGCTGCTCCGGTTTTGCCAGTTGTGCTGCAAAGGGAACTATGAGCTGAGCCGCAATGGTGGTTATACCGATCGCCAAACTAGCCACTAGCAACCAAGTCAGGTTAGGTGACACAGCAATCGCCCCCAATGCGATCGCTGTTAACACCAGCATAGTCAGAATCAATCTCCGCCGCTCCATTAAGTCGCCCAACGGCACAAGTAGGAAAATCCCCACGGCATAACCGATCTGCGTCAGCATGGGAATTAAACCAGTGGCGTGAGCAGAAGCGTGAAAGCTCTGTTGGATAATCGCCAGTAAGGGTTGGTTATAGTAAAGGTTAGCAGCCGCCGCCCCGCTGGTAAACGCCATCATCCAGACGAGGTTCCCTAAAGGGTCTTTACTTTTAGTAGTAGATGCAGTCTGGGAGTGTTGCTTGTTCAAAGTTCTTACAAGAAAATATTCCAGTTGCTTCCTTTGAATGCTAAGTCAAGCGTTTTTAGCTAGCTATCAATCTTTTGACAGACTTTAACTGTTGAACAAGCCCGATATGCCGCTACCTAGCCAGGGAATATAGCGCAATGATGCATTACGGCGTACTCGTCAGATGAATCACGGTCAAGTCGGTGCTTGGTTATTAGTGAAAATCTTCTCCATTATCTAATTCCTCCCTAGTTAAAGACATCACTCTTCCGTCATTAAACACCAGTTCTATTTTTTGCAAAAGCTTTTGTGTATCCCAAACCAGCGCTCTAGTAATCCCTTTATTAATTTCTTGAATGTCAGCTTCAGTATTTATATGATAAGCTACATTAGGAGCGCGTTTCTTAGCTATCGCTACCCCTGGTTGAAATGCGTTGCTAATATTGACTGCCTCTGGACTCAGTTCCTTAAATTCCCAGATTTCACCATCAATTTCAGCATCAGGTGTCCTGATACCCAATGTAGCTTGCTCACTTAATAACTTTACCCGTCTGGCAAGTTTGGCAAAGACAAGAGCCACAAACCGCTCAGAATCATTAGTGTTGTGGTCTTGATGAATCAGTACAAACCCACCAGTATCCTCATCATAATAATAGCGCTCAGACTCTGGTGCCTGGTTGTAAATTTCCCGACTTTTCTGAATATAACTTGGCTCCACCGTTGCTCCATTCTGCAATTTATATCATGTCCGGTTAAATAACCGAAAGTAAGTTTGTAGTGAGGACTTCAGTCCTCTTGCGCTCTTAAGCAAGGACTGAAGTCCTTACTACAAACAAGTTTTATTATGGGCGATTGACCGGACATGATATTAGGCGTCTATGGGTACAGATTCACTTAGTGCGACGTGGTGAACTCTTCTTCCAAATCTGCAAACTCCGATCCACTCCCCAAATTAACAACCCTGCAACTAAGCCCAATGCGAGACTAAACAAAATTGATATGGTGAAGCGATGAGGACTGGAATTGTTAGAAGACCATAACAAAGGCTCTCTCCCCCCGGATGCGATCACTGTAAGCATTGCCCAGGTTGTTTTGCGTTGTTGCCCATTCATCGGGAAAGCCCTGTTGGGTGTATTCTGTTAACGTGGCTTGGAAGTATTGAATGGCTTGTTCTAAATTCTCTGCCTTCTCCCCCCGGATGCGATCACTGTAAGCATTGCCCAGGTTGTTTTGCGTCCTTGCCCATTCATAAGGAAAGCGCTGTTGCGATGCTTTGAGTGATTATCTCTCAATTCCACCGCAGCTGCTGCTTGTGTATCTCCATTCTAGAACTACAGTTTTTCCTTTGTCTTTCCCAATCCCATAAAGTCTGGTCTTCATAGGCTATGCATAGATTTGCCACGGGTGCAAAGCGTGAGTCTATCCTAGTGTTAGATAGTGTTGAGCAGTTGAGATTATGGCAGGACACAGTAAATGGGCAAACATTAAGCGCCAGAAGGCAGTAGTGGATGCAAAAAAGGGAAAAACCTTCACCCAACTGTCGCGTGCGATTATTGTAGCGGCAAGAAATGGTGTGCCAGATCCTGCTGCCAATTTCCAACTGCGCACCGCAATTGAAAAGGCAAAGGCGGCGAGTATTCCCAATGATAATATTGACCGGGCGATCGCCAAAGGTGCAGGGACACTCACAGGCGCGGCGAGTCTGGAAGCCATTCGCTATGAGGGTTATGGACCTGGTGGTGTAGCCATTTTGATTGAAGCCCTCACAGACAATCGTAATCGCACTGCCGCTGACTTGCGTGCTGCCTTGAGTAAAAACGGTGGAAATCTTGGTGAAACAGGTTGCGTTGGCTGGATGTTTGACCAAAAAGGCGTTTGTACGGTAGTCTTAGTAGTTGATGAAGAACAGCTTCTAGAAGCATCCCTTGAAGGCGGTGCAGAGTCTTATGAGATAACTGAGTCAGAGACTGCTGAAGTGTTTACAGAAGTAGCAAATTTAGAAAACCTCAGCAAAACCCTCAAAGAAAAAGGCTTTCAGGTCACTGATGCTGAATTGCGCTGGATTCCCAGTAATACTGTGGAAGTTACCGATCCAGACCAGGCGCGATCACTTCTCAAGTTAATCGATGCTCTAGAAGGCTTGGATGATGTGCAAAATGTCACCGCCAATTTTGAGATGGCAGACCAACTCATGGCTTTGAGCATGGCTTAGACGCGGCAATTCAGATGGATTTGCTCTGTAATGTGTGCAAAAATATACACATAAACTTCACGTAAGTAACATGAGATTGACACCTGTTTGTGGCATTGTTTAGTTTGAATAATAAATGATGAGGAGTCTCAAATGAACAAGTTCGCGCAAGCCTTAATCCTCGTGGTATTTGCTGCCCCTGTAGCCGTAACTTCACTTGCTGTGCAAGCTGCAACCCCTACTCAGACTGCAACCACTGCTTCTCCCAAAGCTAGCAAAATGTATCACAAACATCATTATCATCACAGATCTCATCGTGCTGCCAACGGCAACATGGTGATAAGGTAGTTAATGTCACCCTGTACAGTTTGTAGTTCCTGTACAAAAAGTTTATTTGTTATCAAAAATTTGGGTTTAAAACCCCGTCCTTGTAGGACGGCTTATATAGCTGTAAGCTTCGTAGAAACTCTCTAAGTACATCGAAGAGTGCCCTACCCACTTGCTCACAATATGCACTCAATACTTCTTTCTCTTCTGCTGTGAAGAAAGAAAGTAATGTAAAGATTGGGTTTTGCCATTGACTCCGTACCAAAGAGTGCTGGTACAATCATAGCATCTGAACTTTTGAATTCTGAAAATAAGGCGTTGTGCTGAGAAGTGTTTTTAATAGCCTTCAGCGCGGAAAATTTTCACTCTTCAAAGTACTAAGATTTTGGCTATGCGTACAGGGTAAGCAGCGTGGAATGGTAATTGTCCCATTGTAAGTACATTACAAAAGTACACCGCGTACCTCTTTACTCCAAGGCGGTATCCGACGGAACTACCCAGCAATGGAAACCGACAAGATGTGTTAGTGGTTCAAGTACCCTGAAACTCCAGCATTACGACTGGTGTAGACAGGATAGACGGTGCTTTTGTCCACCGTAGGCGAAGTCGAGTATGGCTTCTGTCCGAAAGAATCTCCGTGGCTTCAGCCCGGAGAGTTAGTCAATACTCTTCAAGAAATTTAAGTAATTTAACCCCGTTACTTTCCTCACGACCCAACGGGGTTTTTTATTTGTTGTTGATT
The DNA here is from genome assembly GCA_964657905.1 of uncultured Stigonema sp. GTDB lineage: Bacteria > Cyanobacteriota > Cyanobacteriia > Cyanobacteriales > Nostocaceae > Stigonema. Next base: position 3,696 of record CAZZXJ010000163.1, on the reverse strand, counting down.
AGTAGTTCCAAACAACAATCAACTAACCACTAACCACTCCACTTGCTCTCCACCGCCTGATCGCGTAAAAATAATAGTTAAGATGCTGTAATTTATCTTAACAATGGCACAAGCGCAGTTGTCTCAAACTCTTAACCCGAACGAAACACCGACAGACAAGCCAGAATGTGAATATGATGTGGTAATTGTCGGTGGCGGGATTATTGGCTTAACCCTAGCCTCTGCTTTAAAAGATTCTGGCTTGAGGGTGTTGCTGATTGAGGCGAAAGTGGAATCAGCAGCAGTTGCTAAGGGACAAGCCTACGCAGTGCATATGCTTTCAGCACTCATTTACCAGGGAATTGGCGTTTGGGACAATATATTGCCCCAAATCGCCACTTACCGCCGTATTCGTCTTTCCGATGCTGATTATCCCGATGTAGTAGAATTTCAAGGTGCGGATTTAGGTACACAAGATTTGGGTTATGTAGCAGAACACCAAACACTATTAGAGCCTCTACAGAAGTTTGTCCAAGATTGCTCGAATATCACATATTTATGTCCTGCTGAAGTGATAAATATGCAGTACTACCAGGACATGGTAGCAATAAATATCAAAGTTGCTGGAGAAATGCGGACGGTTCGCAGCTTGTTAGTGGTAGCCGCAGATGGGGCGCGATCGCCTATCCGTCAAGCCGCCGGAATTAAAACTCATGGTTGGAAATATTGGCAGTCTTGTATTGTTGCCTTTGTAAAACCTGAAAAACCCCACAACGACACAGCATACGAAAAATTTTGGTTTAGTGGTCCATTTGCGATTTTACCTTTACCAAGGAACCGTTGCCGGATTGTGTGGACTGCCCCTCACGAAGAAGCACTTGCCTTGTGCGCCTTGGATGATGAGCAATTTTTAAAACAATTACAACAGCGTTATGGCAATCACATGGGCAAGTTGGAATTACTGGGCGATCGCTTTATTTTTCAGGTACAACTCATGCAAAGCGATCGCTATACCCTTCACAGACTAGCCTTAGTTGGGGATGCAGCACACAATTGCCATCCTGTTGGCGGACAAGGTCTAAATCTGGGTATTCGAGATGCAGCAGCTTTGGCGCAGGTGCTACAAGAAGCGCACTCTCAGGGTGAGGATATTGGCGACATTCAGATCCTCCTCCGCTATGAACGCTGGCGTCAGCAGGAGAACTTGACAATTTTAGGTTTCACTGATTTGTTAGATCGGATGTTTTCTAATAATTTCTTACCAGTGGTGATAGTTCGTCGCGTCGGTTTAGGGATTTTGCAGCGAGTGCCTATGGTAAAAATATTTACTCTCAAGTTAATGATCGGTCTGTTGGGGCGAACTCCCAAATTAGCTCAACGTTAATTGGGGAGTGGGTAATGGGGAGTATAATAACTAACAACTCACAACTAACAACTAATAACTAACAAAAAATTTGGTTATCTTGTCCGCGAGTGATGCTAGAGTGGCTAGAAATTCATCTCAAACTTTCAGCGGGTATTCATGCTGAAGAAGCTACAGCAAAAGCATATTTCTCTAATTGCAGGTGCAGGACTGTGTGCCTTTTTGGTCGGGGCAATGGTATCAGCTCCTCAGATTGGAAAAACCTTAGGGCAATGGTTCAAACAAGGCAAGAATCAGCCTGAGCAGCTTTCTGAGGCAAATAAAGCCGAATCAGCCGTGCTGCCACTGGTGCTACAATCCCCACCAGAACGAGCGGCAAAACTAGAAGCGCTAGCCAAAGGGTCGCAATCGCTGGATCAGAATCGTGCCCGCTATCTGTTGGCAACTGACTTAATTGAACGGAATCTTGCAAAACAAGCACTCTCGCTACTTGAAGGACTAGAAACAGACTATTCACTCCTGGCACCCTATGTTTTGCTGAAACAAGCGCAGGCACAGGACCTTTTAGGAGAGGAAGGCAAAGCCTCGGATCTTAGGCATAAAGTACTCCAACTTTATGCCAAAGAACCAGCCGCCGCTAAAGCCATGTATCTCATTGGGCAACCCGAGTATCAGGACAAAGCGATCGCCCAATTTCCTTCCCATCCCCTCACCTGGGAAATTATCCGTAAGCGATTGGCAGACAATCCCCATCAGCCGCAATTGCAGTTAATCTTGGCAAAATACGCTTATGACCAACCAGGAATAGTTCCTGTGTTGGATCAGTTGCTCTTGGACCCTACTCTGAAACCCGATGACTGGGAAATCATCGCTACAGGCTACTGGAACAACAATGATTTTACCAAAGCTGCGGCTGCCTATGCCAAAGCACGACCGACACCCCGCAACCTTTACCGCACTGCAAGGGGATTGCAAATAAGTGGAAAGCGAGACAGTGCTCTAACCACATATAAAAAACTAGTGAGCGCATTTCCAGATGCCAAAGAAACTGGCACTGGGTTGCTGCGTCTAGCAGAAATGGTAAAACCACTTGACGCTGTACCTTATCTTAACCAAGTCATCAGTAAATTTCCTGACAAAGCAAGTGAAGCGCTGCTAGCAAAAGTTAAAATTCTGGAAGCCCAAAAAGATCAAAAGTCAGCTAATGAAGTACTGCAATTACTCGTTAGTAAGTACGCAAATTCTCAGGAAGCAGCAGAGTACCGTTGGAAAGTTGCACAAAATAAAGCTAAAGCTAAAGATTACAAAGCTGCATTGCAATGGGCACAACCAATTATCATCAACAACCCCAATAGTATTTTGGCTCCCAGAGCCGGCTTCTGGGTCGGCAAATGGGCAACTAAACTGGGTAAAAATGAGTCAGCTAAAAAGGCTTATGAGTATGTACTTAGTCAGTTTCCCTACTCTTACTATGCATGGCGATCAGCAGCAATCCTAGGATTAAATGTTAGCAACTTTAATACCGTGCGCCAGATGAACCCTGAGATAGTGCCACTCCTGCGCCCATTACCACCCGCAGGTTCTGACACTTTCAAAGAATTGTATCTGCTTGGTCAAGACCGTGATGCCTGGTTGCAATGGCAGACTGAATTTCAGAACAAAATGCAGCCAACAGTAACTGAGCAATTCACTGAGGGGTTGATGCGGCTGGTAAAGGGAGAAAATTTAATCGGGATTGACAAAATTTCTAAATTGCAAGACCGGGAAACACCAGAGGAAAAAACTCAGTTCATGGCCCTTGGCAAACAGATAATTTATTGGCAAGCTCGTTATCCATTTCCTTATCTCAAGGAAATTGAGAAGTGGTCCAAAGAGCGTCAGATTAATCCCCTGCTAGTGACTGCTCTGATCCGCCAAGAGTCGAGGTTTGAGTCAAAAGCTCATTCTGCTGCTGGTGCCGTTGGGTTAATGCAGGTATTGCCGAGTACAGCTAAATCCATTGCTCCACAAGCCAAGTTGGACAGCAAAAAAATTGATCTGGAAAATCCCGACAATAACATCATGCTGGGTACTTTGTATTTGGATCACACCCATCAGCAATACGGTAACAACTCTCTGTTGGCGATCGCCAGTTACAATGCAGGGCCAGGGAACGTTACCAAGTGGCTGCAAACTCTGCCTAAAGAAGATCCAGATGAATTTGTGGAAGCAATTCCTTTTGATGAAACCAAAAATTACGTGCGGCAAGTATTTGGCAACTACTGGAATTATCTGAGACTTTACAACCCTGAGACGTCGCGTCTCGTTGGAAAATACTCAGCCCAACACCCACAACTACCGATGCAGTAGTCAGT
>CAZZXJ010000162.1:0-10899 GCA_964657905.1 uncultured Stigonema sp. | reverse complement strand
TTCATTCTCAAGCTAAACTGTACCCCTTGTCAAAATTTGAATTTGGAATTGCTGAGCCCTTCAAGTTAAAGATGTTTATGTGCCACTAGGATTAGTGGAGCGCAAAAAACAATCTAAGCGAAAGGATGATGTTTCTCCAGAACAGGGGTCAGACCTATACAAAGAAACGGAAATCACTAAAACATTTGAACACGACGAGTTTTTAGAGGAAGTTCTTAGACAAAAACAAAGTCCTAAGAGTCAGGGCAACCGTATTGCCATCATTGGAGAACCAGGGGCAGGAAAGACTACCCTTCTACAGCATATTGCAGATTGGGTATCGAGCAACATTGAGCAGTCGATTGTCATTTGGGTATCTTTAGCAGATTTGGAGGGTAAAGAACTAAAGTCGTATTTATTTGAGGATTGGCTGAATAACATTGCTGAAACACAAAATAGATTTGAAGCTAGCAAGGAATTAAAAGAAGATTTTATATATCAATTTAATCAAGGGCGGGTGTGGCTGTTGTTAGATGGGTTAGATGAGATGTCTGTCTCCTCTAGCAATCCCCTGACAGAAATTGAACGACAGATCCGCAAGGGAGGGTCTATTTCTCAAGCCCGAATTGTTCTGACCTGTCGAGTAAATTTATGGGATGGCAGTAGCAATCAACTGGGTGATTTAGATATTTATCGTACTCTCGACTTTTCTTACCCAGATCAGGTAGAGACGTTTATTGTCCGATGGTTTTCTGCTATCCCAGAAGAAGGGAGGGAACGAGGACAAAGTTTATGCACTGCCCTGAAAGAAACAGGTAAAAAGCGAATTCAGAATTTAGTAAAGAATCCTCTGCGACTAACGCTGCTATGTTTAAATTGGCAGTTAAGAAAAGGCAAATTACCTGATACGAAAGCGGAATTTTATCAGCAATATATAGGTGAATTTTACCAGTGGAAACAAGACAAATTGGACATAAAACTCAATAAAATCGAGCGACTAAATATTAAGTTAGCAGAATTAGCTAAAGAAGCAATAGATAAAGAAGACATCTGTTTCCGCTTGCAGCATAAGTTAGTCAGTCGTTTTTTAGGCGAAGAGAATCATAAAGAATCTCTGCTAAATTTGGCACTCAATTTGGGCTGGTTGAACAATATAGGAATAACTCTAGATAGAAAACCTATATATGCTTTTTACCATGCTACCTTTCAGGAATATTTTGCAGCGTTGGCAATAAAGGAGTGGCACTTCTTCCTTAATCATTTTCCTGATAATCCCAATCATTGTAATGCCAGTTACCGAATTTTTGAACCGCAGTGGAAAGAGGTGATTTTGCTGTGGCTAGGACGCAAGGATATATCAAAAGAAGATAAAGAAGAATTTATTGAAGCATTAGTAAACTTTAAGGATAATTGCGGAAAATGGGCAAAAATTGACATAGCAAATAGGGGATTTTATGAGTTTCAAGCTTACTTTCTGGCTGCACAAGGAATTGCCGAGTTTAATGATTGTTCTTTAATTGATGAAATTGTTCAGCAAATTTTTAGATACAGTTTTGGGTACTTAAATACAAAAATACAAGCACAAGGGGGTTCTTTGATTGACAAAATTGTTCAGCAAATTGCTAATTGCCGTTTTGGTTACTTAAATACAAAAACACAAGCACAGCCGGAAAGCTTTTTGGATGAAATTAGGTACGAAGCATTAGATATACTGCCAACAACTAATACAACAATAGAAGGCTTGATTGCAGTTCTGCGTGATAAATATGTATATAATCATATTCGTATACTGGCGGCAGAAAGCTTAGGGAAAATTGATCCAGGCAACCAAATAGCGATAGAAGGTTTGATTGCCGTTCTGCATGACAAAAATGCATCTAGTGAGATTCGTATACTGGCGGCAGAAAGCTTAGGGAAAATTGATCCAGGTAACCAGACAGCGATAGAAGGCTTGATTGCCGTTCTCCGCGCTCATCAATTACCTATTTATACTAATATGCTGCTGGCGACAAAAAGCTTAGGGGAAATCGCCGTCGGTAACCAAACAGCGGTAGAAAGCTTAATTGCCGTTCTTAGTGACAAAAATGTATATATTGATACTCGTATATGGGCGGCATCTAGCTTAGGGAAAATTGATCCAGGTAACCAAACAGCGATAGAAGGCTTGATTGCCGTTATCCGTACTGAAAAAGTATCTATTGATACTTGTAATCTGGCGACAAAAAGCTTAGGGGAAATCGGCGTCGGCAACCAAACAGCGATAGAAGGTTTGATTGCTGTTATCCGTGACAAAAATGTACTTATTCATACTCGTCATCTGGCGACAGAAAGCTTAGGGGAAATCGGCGTCGGCAACCAAACAGCGATAGAAGGCTTGATTGCCGTTATCCGTACTGAATATGTAAATAGTGATATGCGTAGGCTGGCGGCAAAAAGCTTAAGGGAAATCGGCGTCGGCAACCAAACAGCGATAGAAGGTTTGATTGCCGTTATCCGTGATAATGATGTATTTATTGATACTGGTACTCTGGCGGCAGAAAGCTTAGGGAAAATTGATCCAGGCAACCAAACAGCGATAGAAGGCTTGATTGCAGTTATCCGTCATAAAGATATATTTAGTGATACTCGTGTATGGGCGGCAGAAAGCTTAGGGAAAATTGATCCAGGCAACCAAATAGCGATAGAAGGCTTGATTGCAGTTATCCGTGACAAATATAAGACATCTCCGAAAAAGAATCTAAAAGGCTTGTACAGTCAGGGTCGATACCTCATTTCCGGAGATGTCTATAGAGAAAGTTATATGCGTAGGCGGGTATCAGAAATGGAAGGCTTATTTGCCTGGATCGAGAATAAGTATGTATTTAATGATACTCGTGTACGGGCGGCAGAAAGCTTAGGGAAAATTGATCCGGGCAACCAAATAGCGATAGAAGGCTTGATTGCACTTATCCGTAGAAAAGATGTATTTATTGATACTCGCATACGGGCGGTAGAAAGCTTAGGGAATATAGTGGTAGAAACGCATATGGTGTGTGTTGTTAGCCTTTTGAAGAATTGCTTATCATATGAGACTTACAAATATGAGTTTGATCTATTCAATGTGTGCTATCCAATCATTTGGGGCTGTGCAAAAAAAATGACTTATCCTAAATTCTATGAGGCTTGGTTTAAGTCAATTCGTTAGTGGTGGCAGGTGACCGCAGTTAACGAAAGAGATATTTCGTGGAATAGGGGTCTCAAAGTATTGAAATTAGGTGGTTGAGCTTACCCTAGGCTGATGGTAGATGAAAGATCCTCTCAATCTTCATCAGCAATCAGAACTTCCATTTCTGCAAGTAAAGATTCTAGTTTTGAGCGTTTTGAGGGATTGTCCCACACTTTCAACTTCTTCGCCTTGTTGTAGGTGGCTTCTAGTCGGCTTTGCAGTGTCGTCAGTTCTGTTGCAGGTTGTTTCTTTTTAACTTCGTTTTTGATTTGTGAGAGGGATAAAGATAGTTCGAGCGCGGCTTCTAGGAGTTCAGTTCTGTCTAATTCTGACTCTAGTTTGGCTATTTCTTTGCCTTTAGTATACTCGATGCGTCCTGCACGCAAAGCTTCAAGGAGATCCCAAGGCAGTTTCAACAGCGGGAGTCGGGTGCGGACAAAGGATTGCCAGTTCATTCGCCCCAATTCACCAAAGACTTTTTCTACTGTTTCTGCCTCCAAATTACCCGAAACGTTTCGGGTAATTTTCCCCTTCGCTTCATTTTCCATTTTGTAAAGCCTGGGGGTAACATCGGCTAGGTCACATCCCAATCTCAGCGCCAAAAGTTGTAAAATCCCTTCAGTTTCCTCTATTGGGTTCAAATCCTCCCTTTGCAGATTCTCAGTTAGGGCGTACTGTACTGCAAGATCATCTGACAGAGAGCGGATAGTCACAGGCACCTCAGTCAATCCGGCGTCCCTTGCCGCTTTATATCGCCGCTCTCCTGCCACTAACTCATACTTGTCGCCCACAGGTCTAACTAAGAGGGGCTGGAGGATGCCATCTCGTTTTACCGACTCTACCAGAGATTGCATAGCTTGTGGGTCAAAGTAGCGCCGAGGTTGTGTTGAGGGCAAGACAATCTTATCTAGTGGCACAATATAAGCAGTTGTCTGCTCATCTTCCTTAAACAGAGCCACGTTTTTGAGTTTGCTCCTATTAGCAGGCGGTTGACTACTTCGTCTGGTGGAACTCATTTATAGAACCTCCAATGCTATAGCTAATTCGTCAAAAATGCGGAGAATAGCTTGATTTTTATTAGGACATAATGCCAAGGGTTTACCGTACTCAGCAGCTTCTGCCAAAGATGTTGCACTAATAGAGCCAATGTAGTACAAGCAGGACGGGTGTGTCAGTCAAGAACTTTATTCCACCAGTTTAGAACAACTGGGAGATAACTCACCTAAGAGTGTTAATTTAGATATTTTTATACTTTATTTAAAAAAGTGTAGAGTTAAGAATTTCTCTTGTCTTGGAATCAAAGAGTCAAACTCATCTGTTAATTTAAGATGCATATGGATAAAAACTATACATTCAAATTCAATTCCTCCACAGCACTCAAAGCGCTCAAGGCAGGTAACTACGACCCAATCAACTTTTACCAGGCGCGTCTAGACCTGTTTAACCTATCCATAATGGCAGACTATGATCAACTCGTTTGCCTTCCGACTCTGACTGCAATTGACAAATACTGGTATCAAATTGAAACGGCTCGTAAGGTTCTCAGGCAACTTGGTGGACGAGCGTTACTGGCAGATGAAGTAGGATTGGGCAAAACCATTGAAGCAGGGCTAATTATAGCCGAGTATCTGGCACGAGGAATGGTGCGATCGCTTTTGGTACTGACTCCTGCATCCTTGGTTTCCCAGTGGCAACAAGAGCTAACTGATAAATTTAACATCAGCACCATCACTACAGACAATCGCTCACCACAACAACCCATCGACGAATTTTGGACAAATAATCCCAGAATCATCGCCTCACTCAACACAGCAAAATCTGCCAAGCATTACCTCCACGTCACCAGCCGCACTTGGGATTTGGTAGTCGTGGATGAAGCACACCACTTGAAAAATCGCACTACCCTCAACTGGAAACTAGTCAATGCCCTCAATAAGCGATTTATTCTCATGCTCACTGCTACCCCAGTGCAGAATTCCCTAGTCGAACTGTTTAATCTCCTAACTCTCCTTAAGCCAGGACTGCTACAAACAGAAGCCGCTTTCAAAAAAGAATATGTCGATTCTAGAAATGGTCGAATCCCCAAGAATCCAGAAAAACTGCGCTCCCTAATGCGGGAAGTTATGGTGCGAAATACTCGCGCTTTGGTCGATGTTAAGCTGCCCAAGCGCTTCGCTTCCACGATTACTGTTACCCCAGAGAGGAGTGAACAGAAGCTTTACGAAGACTTAAGCGAGTACCTGCGGTCAAAAGATGATCAACTAGATAAGTTATCCCGTACCAATCTCCTAATGCGAGCGGGTTCTTCCCCTGGTGCTTTAGCTGACTCCCTCAAGCAACTGACCCTTCGCCTACCCGATGAAGAACTTAAATCTTTAGCAAGACGAGCATCTCAAGTTAAGCAGGTGTCTAAGGCTAAGGCATTAGTAGAAATGCTCTCCAAGTCTCGCCAGAAAACCCTAGTCTTCACCACTCACAAAGCAACTAGTAACTATTTGGCTGAAACTCTGCGATCCTCTGATATCCCCTTTGCAGAATTTCAGGGTGGGATGTCCCTCAAAGAGAAAGATGCAGCTATAGCCGCATTTCAGGATACCGTTGGAGTACTCCTAGCATCCGAAACAGGTGGAGAGGGACGTAATATCCAGTTTGCCAATGTGATCATTAACTATGACCTGCCCTGGAACCCGATGAAAATAGAGCAGCGCATTGGGAGAATTCACCGGATCGGACAAACCCAAGATGTCTTTATCTTCAACTTCTGTCTTAAGGACAGTATTGAAGAATATATATTGCGTATCCTCCACGACAAGATTAATATGTTCGAGTTAGTCGTAGGAGAGATTGAGACAATTTTGGGTAATGTGGATGATGAATTTGATTTTAGTGAAATTGTCATGGAAATCTGGCTCAAACATCAGGCGAAACCCGAACTAGATACAGCTTTTGACCAATTGGCGGATAATTTATTACTAGCCAAAGACCAGTATCGGCAAACCCAAGAACTGGATGAGCAGATTTTTGGTGAGGATTTTGAAGCATGAGGCATTAGATGATGTCCGATCCAATTCTTTCTACCTTGTCAAAACTGGTATCCCTATATGATGGGGTTGCCGAACCAGAAGGTGACCATCAAATAATTGTGCTATTGAATGCCAACATTGCCAAACAGTTGGAACTACCTGAAGAAGTAACATTAGCGACTAAAGCTGATGTGACTCATAGTGTTTTTGTCACCTATCACTCGGAATTATTAAGTCGGTTCTCAAGTCTACTGGGTAATCGTGGTTCAGTAAGCGCGATCGCGATCAACTACGATGGCTATTTAAAAACCAGTGGTTTCGACAAGCAAGTCCTGCAAACCCTAAAGCCTCAGAACGGTTTAATTCATTTCCTAGATGCTGAACCACAAACAACACGTTACCTGTGGTGTCACGTAGCGTATACCGCCGAAGCTGATGAAAAGAGGGTAGGTATGGTTTCATTCATGATTAACGAACTGACTCAAGTGACTCCTGTTGATATAGGCGATGCCCTTTTTTGGGACTCAGATCGAAAACCAGTAGAGAATCCAGAAGTTTTTTCCTCACAGTCCCTTAAAGAGATTGAGAGCTTAATTGAGCGTACCACAGCGAGACTGGTGGAATCTGACCTCTTACATTGGCAGGCAAAATTAGCTCGGGCAAAAGCCAGAGATGAAGAGCGACTCAAAACATATTACAATACTATCAGCCAGGAAATTCATGTCAGGATACAATCCCGCAACCTAGAATCAGAGAACAAACAAAGAGAACTAGCTCGTTTGGACGCTACTGTTGCTGATCTGGAACGAAAATTGGCTGACTTGCAACAGCGCTACTCTCTTGGAGTCGATGCCTCTTTATATAGTGTGATGGTGATTCATCTGCCTACGGTTCACATCAAGTGTGAATTAGTTCGCAAAAAAACCAAACGTACCATCACTGCTGTTTGGAATCCCTTCACTAAAGTCATTGAGCCGTTGCGCTGTGAACTCAGCGGTGTGCCTGTTTACGAGTTTTACCTGAGTGATACTGATGCTAAAATTATCGCGACTACTGCTTTCAACCAGAAATCCTGAAATCAACTTTTGTATTAACTCATGGCTTGTAGAGCGAAATATCTATCAATCCTTCGCTGGATGCCAGTTTTCATCTGTTGGCACGAGAGCCTACTCTAGGTCGTGCCTGTGACTTTTCTGAGTGACGGATACCGAAAATATCACATCGGGCGGCATTTAATTTTTTATCGTGAAGTATCCGTTGGGATTGAGATTATTCGCATTCTTCACGATCGCATGGATGTAGAGGCTCACTTTGACTTATATTGAAGACTCTTGCTCACGAGTGGTGATTGAGTTCGCGCTTACTGCGCGAGCGAGCTGTCTTAACCACTAGAATTCCCTATGATTGAGTAAAATATCTGGATAATTATTGCCAATTAGTTTTGAAACGACGAGATGGGTAAAGGGTTTGGGATCAAGTCTGAAGAACAACTGGGTTACCTACTGCTTCTAGTTCCTGAAGCTAAAGCCTATGCTGCCAAGTTGTCTATTGATGATGGCAGCGGAGAAGAGTTTATTGGAATTACTAATATACTGGAGTCAGCCCAAATTTGGAAAACAATCAAGCAAGCTAAACAGGCAATGGGAAAATACGCTGACTTCTTGCTTGAAGAGGCGGAAAAAGCCTCTCAATCACAAGTGCGCGTGGGGATTAGGCGACTCAAACGCTCTGTTGATGGCAAGCTGATAGATGAGCCTGTCGAGTCATTATTCTTAGTAAGACGAGATTCTTAACCAGATCCCCATCACCACTCGTGAGCAAGACCCAGATTGAAGCAGCCTGTAACAACTGCCAAGACTTGTGTATTACAACTAAAGAGTTGCAACGACAGATTACACGCTCAGATCGCTAGTTCCACCAAATATTAGTAAGGTGGAACACACCACTCAAAGTATCGCAATTGCGTCAGACCTGAAAAAACAGTACGCGGCACTTAATCAAAACTTATACTTGAGCAACGCCAGAACCCTCATGATTTCGTTGAGGTCGGGTGACATGATTAGTTCTTCTTATCGGCAATCCCTGATGACCATAAGCTTTACTAGTCCAATACCCAATTTTCCAAGCGTGATATCAAACGTGATATCAGTTTTGATATCACGCTTCAAGGTCGGATTAAAACCACCTACCTCTGGTGAATAAACTTGACCGTGAACGCACCTTCAAAAAATCGGACCACTGGGGATTGAGTCAGCGCGTCAGCCGTCATAAGGAACGTGCAGGTGCTGTTGCACAGCTTGGCGCTTAGCGAATTCAGGGCGCAGGTCATATTTTTGGGTAGTGGCAGGGTCCGCATGTCCCGCCAACCGACTCACCGTCAGCACGTCAACACCAGCACTTAACAAATTAGTAACAAAAGTGCGCCGGAAATCATGCGGACTACAAGCAGCCACCCCAGCACTCGCAGCGCGTTTTCGGAGAATCACCATCACCGCCTGATCAGTGATCCGCCTAATCTCCACCCTCCCCCCCCGGATCACTGGACTTATCAAAGCACCAGGAGCATCACCCCTTACTATAAGCCAAGCATCAAGGGCAGACACTGCACCCAAGGGCAAATACACAGTCCGCGACTTTCCTCCCTTACCCTTACGGACTAACAAAGAACTATCTTCTGGGTCAAAGTCCCCCAAGTTTAAAGCTACCATCTCAGAGCGACGCAACCCAGAACCACTAAGGATAGCAATTAGTGCCGCATCCCTGACCCCTATCAAATCCTGATCCTGCTTGCAATCCTTCAACAGTGCCGCAATCTCACTTGTTTTTAATACCCGTCCTCTCAGGGGTGAATCGCCCCGCACATTTTTGATGTCCGCTGCATGACCGTAATCATCCGCACTCATCAACCCCAACCGAAAAGCTTCCTTTAGCACTCGACGCAACGCACAAAGCATCCGGTTAGCAGTAGCAGTCGAGTGTTTTTCCATCAACACAGCTCGAATTGCAGCTGTATGCTGGTAGCGCAACTTTGACCAATCCAGAGACAAAGCATCACACGAGTTGTTAGTGAGCATGGATGCGATCGCGTTGAGAGCAAGACGCATGGTACGTCGGCTCCCACTCGTCAAACTAGACAAATAGACCGCAGCTGGATGAAGCGTTAGCGCTTGTGGTCCGGCAAGCACTAGGTCTAATTGCTGTGTTAATAGCTCGGTCATTGCGTGCTAGAGTAACGCTCTCACTTAATTTGGTAAATGAGAGTTTCCATAACTTATCATCACATCAATACTGTAAAGAGTGACGCGTACTGTGTGTGGTTTTTTCATAACTAAAAGAAGGGCCGAGAATCGTTGCGTCACTTGACAGGATGGTAAAATCCATCATCACTCCTGCGCCAGCCAAGGGAGCTGGGGTCACGATTGCGACTCCACGACTCAAACTCTGATGCACTCTTGTTTTCTCGCTCTCTTGTCAGGGTTGCCGCATCAACTCCCAATCTTTTAGCCAAATTATCTTGGGTGTAGGACTGAACCTCTACCTGTCTTTGATAAAACTGATTAGATGATGGTGAAAATGTTCTTCTGCCTGTATTGCTGTGGTTAAGCCTCAGCTGCCCAAGTGCATTGGTAAGTTGGTCAAGCCTCAAGGCGATCGCTTCTAGTTTTGTTTCCAAGCTACTCAGCCGTTCTGTTTGTTGCTGCTTGGATGTCGATTCTACACAAAGTTCTATACTATTGGCGAGATGATCCAATGCGGTTTCAATTTGGTGTAGACGATCTTCTATACCGTTGACTGTAGCCGTTGCATCAGAGGCACTCCTCGCTGACAGTGCCTCTAGGCGGGTGATGATGTCGTGCATCACGTCTATCACTATCACATCAGAAGAACTAAAGTTAATACCTTCTGTCTGCCCCAAGATGAGATGTAACCCTTGGATCACCAAATCCGTTGCTGAGGTGTTCTGTTCTTTTGCCTTCGCCCTGAGTGCGTCAGCTAATGTTTTAGGCAACTTAAAGTTCAGGGATTCCCTTTCTATAGCCATTAAAGCAACCGCACGTCTTTACGCTAGCTTACCGCGCTACGACACTCTTAAGCTCCAAAATACACAAGAGCGAGCGTTCGCTGCATTCTCAACAAGCTTTATTATTGACAAATATCCTTTCAACGATGCCCCCCAAGCCCTTGATTTTCCCGTGGGCATCCAATCTTACCTCCAAGCCCTTAAAGCCCATAAAGCGCATCCTGACTCGTGTAAGCTGTCTGTCGGGAAAATCTATACCTATGCTGTACAATAATCATATCTAGATTTGTACAGATGGGATTCTAGAAAGATGGCAGACAAGGACAAATTTCTAGCCACCTTCCGCATTGACCAGGATGAGTGGAAGGACTTTATGGCTCAGGCAAAGGCAGGAGGTTTCAGCGCCTCTGCTGTGCTGGTTGATTTTATCCAGTGGTACAGAACTGGAAACAGAATCGCTACCGACACCAAATCTAGCACCAATCTAGATAATCTAGATTTGCTGATAGATGAGCGGATAAAGGCTAAACTGAACGAACTGGAAACCCTTAGTAGTCAACCACACCTCAAGAATCTAGATGAACGGGAGACAAATCTAGAATCCCGCCTATTGTCCATTCTAGAAACAATGTTAGAAGACTTGCTTGAAGAACTACAGGGCAACATCCGCC
>CAZZXJ010000161.1:0-10966 GCA_964657905.1 uncultured Stigonema sp. | reverse complement strand
TAATTCGCAATTGGTAACTATTAATACCCTATTTATTATTCTGGCTCCTGACTCCTGACTCCTTCTTCTAAAATTTGATCCGCAGTTGCCCAGCCAAGGAGTTACCACCGTAGCCGCTTCCCCCTGTCTCATGAGATCGGACATTACTGAAGGTATAACCAATATCTCCCTCTAGATTGGGTGACAATTTCACCGTACAGCGAGTTTGATAGCCATTGGCGTCGTCGAATTTCCCTTTGAGTCGCTGTTGTCCTAGGTTGGCAGACAACCGACAGCGTAAGAATTTAAAAATATCTCCTTCCCAACCCAGCTCGCCATTGTAAACGAGAAAATCTGGTGGGGAGAAATAGCCACTCTTGCGCTCGAGGTCGCGATCGTAGCTCCAGGTGAACAAATTAGCAGCCAGAGAAAACTGTCCGAACTTGCGCTCTAGTCTGCTAAAAGACTGCACTTCCGAATTACCATCGTTGTAGTTGCCCAAGCGCAATAATGAGAACAAGCTACTATTACGGTCAATCTGCCAATATAAATCAGGTCCAAATCGCCAAGCAGTAATTTGATTGTTTAAAGTTCGAGCATTGGACTTATAAGGTCCCTGCTCTAAGTTAGCTGATAGCGTTACACCTGACAGTAATTTACCTGATGGCGAAACTTTCGGCGGTAAAACTGGAGCCTCCACCTTAGCATTGAGATTGATACCTGCGCTTTGTCGGTCGAACAAATCAATCCCTACTGCTGTTTGCAGTGTCAGATGATCAACTTTTCCCACCCATCCAATTTGAAGGGGAATGTTGGTAATTGATTTAACACCGCGTTGCTTAAAGTAATCAAAACCAGTCTTGAAAGTTATTTTATTGCCATTATGTAAACGAAATTGAGCCGTTGGTTCAATGAATAAATTTTCTAGACCATAGTTATCTCTATCATTGCGAAAGTCTGTGTTGATACTTTCCAAAACAGCGATCGGTGTAACTGGTTTTGTGGATGTTGCTGGGCTGGAATTCTTTGGCGGTTTGGGTGGTGGTGGCGGTGGTGGTGGCAGTACCCGCAGATCAGGATTAAAGTTTTCGGGGGCAGCAATCAAAAAAGGTGTTGGTTCTAGACCATAAGGGAGCAGAACCGGATCAAAGGAGTCAGGAGTCATTCTGACCCCTTGCTTCTGACGGATGTATTCTTCTTCAGTCAATTCTGAGTGTGAGATCCAATTTTCATCTAGTGGAACAGAAGACTCTGTTGCAGCCTGTAATTTAGCTCCGTATAATGTCCAAATAACTACGCTCCCGATCGCTACCTTTTGGAGCCGCAGACACCCTAAAAGAAATTTGGCCCACAAAGTATGCCGAGAGACAGAAAGATAACATTTAAAAGTGTCTGTCATTAGTGAATACTACAGTTTTATCTGGCAAATCTGCCCAAGAACTTCTGATCTGCCGCCTGATTCCTTGGGCTTGGGCTTATAATGCCCAACATATTGGTATTAGTATCTACTGCTTGCCAAAAAGCTCTGCGACAAACACTAAGGTTGGAGTGTTGCCAATACGGTTCGTTTAAGGGTAGTTCGCGGGCGGAGAAACCTGTTTTCTGTCTGGGTGCTGATCCAAACCGTATTGGGAGTGTTGCAGCTAGTACCGCTTGGCGGAATTAAAAATTAAAAATTAAAAAAGCTTACATCATAAGCTTTTCGATGATTCTGAATGCTTGCTTTATTTCCGCCGTCGTGTACTAGTCGCATGTCATCCAGATCGCCAACGACTAGGATTAGCCCGTAAATTCACTGTCAATGAAGCAGGCTCAATCGTAAAATGGCGAAAGTTTTGAGTGAAATTACGCTAACGCTTTGAGGCAAACAACTGTCATTAATTGAAGTAAGTTTATTTACCTCAAATGACGACTTCAGCCGTGGATAAAAATCAAGGATGAAAGCACCACTACCTGATAACGAAGCACAGAGAATCGAAACACTTTTACAATATAAAATCCTTGACACTCCTAGTGAAGACGCCTTTGATGACCTCACCCGTTTAGCATCGTATATTTGTGGGACTCCTATTGCCTTAATCAGCTTGGTTGATGCAAACCGCCAGTGGTTTAAGTCCTCAGTCGGTTTAGAGGCGCGAGAAACACCCCGCGATCTTGCGTTCTGCTCCCATGCCATCCTCCAACCTGAAGTTTTTATTGTTCCTGATGCCACGACTGACGAAAAGTTTGCCACAAACCCATTGGTCACATCTGACCCGAATATCCGGTTTTATGCTGGTGTCCCACTGACTAACATTGAGGGATATGCACTAGGAACGTTGTGCGTGATTGACTCTGTACCACGAGAACTTACTCCGGAACAGTTGGAAGCATTACGAACTCTAGGTCGCCAAGTCATTAAGCAAATGGAATTACGGCGCAACTTAGCAAGTCTGGTACTTACAACTAATCAGCACAAGCACACACGTAATGTACGTAGGCAATTCTTCAAAAGGGTTGCTGGAGGGTTTGGGCTGGCGTCGGCAATTTTAGTCCTGATTGGCATGGTTTCGTATCAAAATACAGAAGTATTAATTGATACTAATAATCAGGTAGAAAAAACTCAACAGAAAATTAACAGACTGGAACAACTGCTGTCCGAGGTAAAGGATACTGAGACGGGACAACGTGGTTACATCCTGACTGGAGAAAAGCGTTATCTAGAACCCTATCAAGGCGCACTTGCGAAAGTCGATCAAGAAATTGAAAAGCTGAAAAATTTAACAGCAGATCAACCCAATCAACACAAGCAGATCCTTACCCTTGAATCCCTCATAGCAGGAAAACTGGCAGAACTCAAGCAGACTATCGACTTGCGCCAGAACAAGGGATTCGCGGCAGCGTTGCAGGTGATTCAGACAAATAAGGGACAGAACGTGATGGTTCTGATCCGCAAAATCATCAGTGATCTGGAGAATGAGGAAAAAAGGCGGCTTCAGCAGCAGTCACAAGCAGCAAAAGTCAGTGCACACAACTCGTTTATGACACTGGCGATCGCCATCTGGCTGAGTTTCGTCATTCTCGCTGTGGTTTACTACTTTATCTATCGTGAGGTAACTGAGCGCAAGCGGACAGAGGAATCACTAAACAAAGAACGCAACTTTATCTCCGCAGTAGTTGATACAGTCAGTGCCTTAGTAGTGGTTTTAGATCTGCAAGGGCAAATCGTCCGCTTCAACCAAGCCTGTGAGCAAACAACGGGTTACTCATTTGATGAGGTGAGGGGTAGGCATTTATGGAACCTGTTTTTGATTCCTGAAGAGGTTGAGCCTGTTAAAGAAGTTTTCGAGCAGCTACGAACTAGTCCTAGTGAAATCCTGAAGGAGTACGAAAACTACTGGCTAACGAAGGACGGCAGTCGGCGGCTGATTGCATGGTCGAACACCATCCTCCAAGACAATGAGGGTTCGGTAGAATACATGATCAGCACAGGTGTTGACATCACGGATCGCAAACGGGATCAACAGCATCTAACTGCACAATTTGCCGCAACCAGTGCGCTAGCAGAGTCCATGACAATCAGTGAAGCCACTCCCCGAATTTTGCAAGCAATTTGCGAGAGTTTAGGATGGGACTTGGGTGAAATTTGGGTAGTGGATGAGCAAGCAAATGTTTTGTGCTGTCTTGACATTTGGCACAAAGCATCCCTTGAACTACAAAAGTTTATAGAAATATCCCAGCAAATGACTTTTGCACCAGGAGTTGGACTACCTGGGTGTGTATGGAGTGGTGATGAACCTGTTTGGATCGTTGATGTTGTTGAAGAGCGCAACTTCCTCCGCTCCCAAATCGCCAATAGCGCCGGATTACACACAGCTTTTGGTTTTCCTGTCTGTAGTGGGAACAAAACCCTTGGCGTCATGACTTTCTTCAGTCGAGAGATTCAGCAACGTGATGCAGATTTGCTGATGATTATGACCTCTATTGGTAACGAGGTCGGTCAGTTTATCAAGCGCAAGCAGGCAGAATCAGAACTTCATCGCCAGAACTTGCGAAGTCAACTGTTTACCGAAATCACCCTCAAGGTTCGCCAATCTTTACAAATCGAAGAAATTCTTCAAACCACAGTGACAGAGGTGCAAAAGATTCTCAACTGGGATCGAGTGTTAATCTATCAGCTTTTGCCGGATGGGTTGGGAAATCTCGTCACAGAGGCAGTCGTTTCTGGGTGTCCTGCTCTCAAAGGGCAAAGCATGACTGACCCCTATTTCCGAGCAGAATACTTACAGCAGTACTGTTTACAGGAGTACCGTCAAGGACGGATTCCGGTGATTGCTGACTTGGATTTAGCTGAAATTCAATCAACTCATGTGGAATTACTGCAACAGTTTGGGGTGAAGGCTTATTTAGTCGTGCCCATTCTTGTAAAAGAAGAACTCTGTGGTTTGCTGATTGTCCATCAGTGTAACACTTCACGCCACTGGTCCAGCTTTGAAACTGATCTTTTACGGCAACTAGCTGACCAAGTAGGCGTTGCTATAGCCCAAGCTCAATTGCTAGAAGCAGAAACTCGTCAGCGACAAGAACTGGAAGTCGCTCACCGTGAAGCCAAGTTAGCGTCTCAAGCCAAAAGTTCCTTTTTAGCAAACATGAGTCATGAAATTCGCACTCCCATGAATGCTGTGTTGGGAATGACTGGACTTATGTTAGAAACGGAACTAACTGCGGAGCAGAAAGATTTTGTAGAAACAATTCGCATTAGTGGAGATGCCCTCTTAACCCTGATCAACGAGATTTTGGATATATCCAAACTTGAGGCTGGGGAAATGGCTGTAGAAACTTTAGATTTTAACCTGTCCACTTGTGTGGAAGATGTGTTGGAATTACTGGCTCCCCAAGCCCATAAGAAAGGATTAGAAATTGCGGCATTGATCTATCGCAACGTCCCTATCCACCTCCAAGGGGATGCTAGTCGCCTGCGGCAAATTCTGATGAACTTAACAGGCAACGCCATTAAGTTCACTAGTGCTGGAGAGGTAGTGGTGCGCGCAGAATTGCGCTCAGAAACTCCGACGACAGCAACAATCCTCTTTGCCGTCACAGATACTGGTATTGGCATTACCCCTGAAGACCAAAGCAAACTCTTTACCCCGTTTACCCAAGTGGATGCTTCTACCACCCGCAAGTATGGCGGTACAGGTTTGGGCTTAGCTATCTGCAAGCAGCTCGTGACGTTGATGGGAGGAGAAATTGGGGTGGAAAGTCATATGGGGCAAGGATCAAAGTTTTGGTTTGAGATTCCTTTCGCTCTTTCACTCCAACCTGTTTACTCAACACAGGATCGCGGGCTTCTGACCAATCGGCGCGTCTTAGTGGTAGATGACAACGCCACCAATCGCAAAATTGTGCATCATCAAGCTACCCGTTGGGGAATGCAGGTGGATGAGGCTGCTGATGCTGCCTGTGCCCTCAAAACTATTCAGGAAGCTACCGAACAGAAGATGCCTTATGATGTCGTCTTAGTTGATATGCAAATGCCCGATACAGATGGCATGACTCTGGGAGAACAAATTAAGGCAAATTCTGCTATTGCTGAGATCCCGTTGATTATGCTCACCTCTACTAATCAACGGGATGAAGTGCAACGGGCACTACGAATCGGATTTGCCTCTTATCTGGTCAAGCCTGTTAAGCCATCCCGGTTATTCGATACCATTATGACTATACTAGGAACTCAATCTGAACAGGAGTCAGGAAGAGACGTTCCGCCGGAACATCTGTACGTGCAAAATCCCTCTCCTGGCTCCTCTGCTACTAAATTCAAGTTAAGAATTCTGCTAGCTGAGGATAATCTGGTGAATCAGAAAGTAGCCTTGAAGCAGCTCAAGACCTTGGGCTACGAAGCCGATGTCGCCGGCAATGGCAAAGAGGTTTTGCAGATGTTGGAAAAAATTCCTTACGACTTGATTCTTATGGACTGTCAAATGCCAATTCTTGACGGTTTGGAAACTACAAAAGAAATTCATCGTTGGCAAGAAAGCTCCTTTGCTAATGGTCGTCGCCCTGTGGTAGTTGCTATGACGGCTAATGCCATGAAAGAAGATCGACAAATGTGTTTAGATGCAGGCATGGATGACTATCTAAGTAAGCCAGTGTTGAAAGAACAATTGGCAGCGACGCTAGAGCGTTGGGCAATAGTGATATTCAAGACACAGCAGGCAATTGTGTCTGCACAAATTTCTACTACAGAAGTTGGTTCATATGACATCCCGATTGATTGGGAACATTTGCACCAGCTTTCGGAACACAACACAGAATTTGAATTGGAGCTATTACAAATGTTCGTTGAAGATACCCAGTCTCATTTAGAAGCAACCAAAGCCGCGCTTGCTACTAATGACTTTGAGATTTTTGAGCAAGAAGCCCATCACCTTAAAGGTTCTAGTGCCAATGTAGGAGCCACAACCATGCATCTAGCAGCAGAAAAACTAGAACAATTAGCTCGCAGGCAAGAGCGCAGAGGTGCTACTAACTTAATCTCGGAGTTAGAAGAGTCTGTCAATCGCCTGAAAGCCTTTTTAATCAGGAGTCAGGAGTCAGGAGTCAGAATTCAGGAGGAGGAATATCAATCTCCTGACTCCCCAATTTAAAACCTATTGTATGCAATTAAGAACCACTAGAACTTTAATAATATTTACTAATAAATAAACAGTAACGATTATCTGGTGTGTGTTCATAACTCAACTTATCTGCCATTTCCGACATGATTTTCAACCCACGCCCACGCTCTTCAACATTCTCCTCCAATTCAGATATTTCTTGCAATTTTTGCTGTAAGTCAAAGGGTTTACCCAGAGACCAAATGCGAATTTCTATGCGTTCATCTAACCGCTCAGCTTCCAGAACAATAGGAGTTTCAATAGGCAAATTTTTGTGGGCGTGCTCAACAATGTTAGCAAAGCCTTCCATTAGCAGTGTTTGACATTCCCACCAGATTGTTTGGTCAGAAATAGGCGGTATATTTATTTGATCAAACCATGACAAAACTTCAGAAGTAGCAGTGAGGTCTGTATTGACTTTAAGATAAATTTTGCTATTCACTTTGTGACCACTAAAACCTTTTGTTACAATAAGAGTCTGCAATTAATTTAGCTTATTTAGGTATTGATTGTCATGCATTATTTAGAAGTCAGGAGTCAGGAGTTAGGAGCCAGGATTAACCACCATCAAAGAATCTAGATCTTTTGTTTGAATGAGGCAAATATTTTTTCCAAATAGTTAAATTCGTCTACGAACACTGGATATTCATCTACCACTTCAAAAAGACTTATTCTGACTCCTGGCTCCTGACTCCTGAATTCTTCTGAGTTAAATTTCATTTCGAGAAATTACTTACTTTTTATTCTGTGGTTTATGTTTAAAATTCTGATTATTGATGATGACCCGATTGTCCGGACGGTACTGAAAAAAACACTCCAAAACCAGGGTTATGATACGACTGTAGCCAGTAATGGTCAGGAAGGAATCATTGCAGCACAACGAGTAAGTCCCGCTCTAATTATTTGTGACTGGATGATGTCGCAGCTAGATGGACTGGAGGTGTGTCGTCTAATTAAGGCAGATCCAGAGTTAGCAACTACTTTTTTCATTCTGCTGACTGCTAGGGGAGCAGCTCCGGGAGAAGAGGAAGATCGAGTCAGGGGACTTGACGCTGGAGCAGATGAGTTCGTTTCTAAGCCCATAGAGATGAATGAATTGAAGGCACGAGTCAGAGCTGGACTAAGGTTACACCAACTAAATCAGGATTTACAGAGCCAAAAGCAAGCTTTGGAGGTACTGAACCAAAATTTGCAAACCCAAAAGCAAATTTTGGAAGCAGAATTAGCTGAAGCAGCCGATTATGTGCGATCGCTTCTACCCTCACCGCTTGTAGGAGCAGTAACTACAGAAGCGTTGTTTATGCCTTCAGTACAGCTAGGGGGTGATTGCTTTGACTATTATTGGCTCGATGATGAGCATTTGGCAATTTATCTGTTAGATGTGTCAGGACATGGAGTGGGTTCAGCCCTACTGTCTGTATCAGTGCTGAATATCTTGCGATCGCAATCTCTGCCCAAAACTAACTTTGGTCAACCAAGCGAAGTCCTCAAGGCTCTTAATTATCACTTCCAAATGAGTAACCACAGTGATAAGTACTTTACAATCTGGTATGGAGTATATAATCGCCTGAAACGTCAACTTGTTTACGCCAGTGCTGGACATCCTCCAGGTGTACTGCTATCTGCAACATCACAGGCAGATATGCAGGTTAGACAGTTAGGCTCTCTGAGTCTGCCAATTGGCTTCATACTTGATGCTGATTTTGATGATGATGTTTTGGAAATACCACAAAGCAGCACTTTATATATCTTTAGTGATGGTGCTTACGAAATTCAGCAGCGAGACGGCAATATTTGGAGTCTCGATGCTTTCATTGATTTACTAAGCCAGTACAGCAAGGCAAATACCTGTGATCTCCAGCAAGTGCTGGAATACATTACAACCTTAGGCGCAAAAGCAACTTTTGATGATGATTTGTCTTTGCTAAAAGTTAACTTTGGTTGATGAAGCGCAAGGGGCGTCGTCCTCGTTCTTTAATGGTTTGCAGCAAACTTGGTAAAGACTCGTCATCATATTCTCTATATTGTCCATTCTCTAACTGTTCTACACCCAGAGCGATATCGCGCTGTAGTGCTTCTAACTTGAGTTTGCGTACTTCTGCTTCCGAACTTTCTAAGCGTCGCATCATCTCCTGAAAGCTGCTCGCATCTTGAATGACAATTTCTGCTTTGCCATTAACCGTAAGTATCAATGGGGATTTTGTCGCTTTAATTTGTTCGATAAACTGTTTGACGTTGCGTTTGAAGTCTGTCAGGGGGTGAATATTTTCGAGGTTAATCATATAATGAGCGTATGTAATTCAGTATAGAATTAAGTTCTAATTAAGTATTATACTCCTAGTGCGATGGCTCCGCCCAGCCCTTTTCGGGGGCGCATCCAGACGTTGGGTAGATCTTCCATTTTTGCCCATAGACCCCCAATCGGGGGGTCGCGGGGATAAGCTCAACCCCCTAACAACTAACTCCTAAATACCATGACTTTTACCAATAACCCAATGACGCCGGAAAAAACGGGCTAAAGCTTTCTCCTGTAGAGATAAATAAATTGGGCGTCCGTGGGGACAGGTGCGGGGATTGCGAGTAGACTGCCATTGGTCCAATAATGTTTGCATTTCTTCCAACGTCAGGGATGTGCCATTGCGAATGGCACTACGACAAGCGACGGCTACTTGAGCTGCTTGTAAATCGCCTCCCCAACTGAGTTCTAAGATTGCATCTGCACAGTCGGATCGAGAAAGTAAAAGTGCAGGTGCGCTACGGATTGCCCAAAGTTGCTCACCAAAGGTTTCTATATCCAAACCGATGCGTTGCAGTTGCGACACTTGAACCGGAGACAATTGATAAAGAATGACTGGGGGTTCGATGGGAATAATTTGCCAATTGTCGCACAATTGCTCATACAAAACTCGCTCATGGGCAATGTGCTGTTCTACCAGCCACATTCCACCTGGATATTCCGCCGCAATATAAGTGTTATTAATTTGACCAACAGCCTTTAACTGTAGGGGCGGGGTCCCCCCGCCCTTACAAGAGTGGGCAGTAGTGTTTTCTTCGTTCTTAATTGAACGATTGAAACTGTAACCACCTTTTTCTTCTGCTGCTTTGATTAATTTACTCACTCGCGTTGTGTGGACAGCTTCGTTGAGGGTGGCAGAATTGATGCGAAGTGCTTGGTCAATGGCGCCGGATATTTGTTCTTGCCAGTAACTGAGTTCGTTGAGATAAATTTCTGCTTTTGCTGGATGTCGGTTCCAGTTAATTTGATTGGGAGAAATTGATAGATGTAGGAAACAGACTGGATAGCGATCGCGCGGTAATGTTCTGTGAAATGCTGACAAGATGGTGTGTTCCAGTTCCGGTGACTTCACCATTCTTCCGTTCATAGCTACCCGCACCCAGTCTGGACGATGGCGATGACAGCGATCAGGTAATCCGATCACTAAATTCAGGGAGTCTTGCTGGGGGTTAGGTACTTTTAGTTTTAACTCTTGCAAGTCACTTTGTCGTACTTGATGTAGAATCTGAGGCAACAGTTGTCCGATAGTAGCACCGGGACTGAGGGTAAACCACTCACGGTCATTTTGCCAAACTTGCCAGTTCACATGAGGATGACAGAGGGCGATTTGTTGAATCGTTGCTTGCACCGCCTTCATTTGCTGTGCGATGGTTGGCAACCCTTGACGACGTGCTATCCAATTTCCAAATAGATGGGAAACTGTCACCACTGTACCAGGTGCGATCGCTGTAGCTTCTACTTGTACCGCTTCCCCTCCATAGCCATATACAACCCGCCTGCCTAATTCCACCGCCGACGAACGACTCAAAATTTCCAAATCTGCTAGAGTCGTCAAACTGTGTAACGCCTCACCACGAAACCCCAAACTGGTTATTTTCCATAAATCTGCACAAGAGCGAATTTTACTGGTACTATGGGCAGTTGCTGCGAGGTGCAAATCGTCCAAGGTCATTCCACAACCATTGTCTGCCACGCGGACTCGCCATTGATCGGGCCACAGACAAACTACAATCCGTGTTGCACCTGCATCTAGGGAATTTTCTACCAATTCCCGCACCACAGAAGCTAAAGAGTCGATGACCTCTCCAGCTGTAATGAGATGTACAACTTCTGTTGGTAAAGCTTGAATAGTAGAAACCATAATTTCCAGTGTAGGTGAGTAGTCTACCTCTGTATAGAATTAGCAGATTTCATTTAAATTATTTAGAAAAATTTCTATAAAGCAAAATATCTTAATAAAATTCTTTAAAGCTTAGATAAAAATGTTTATTAATTATATAATCTCTTAAGGAACACATTTTGGAACCCTTATCCCGCTGGACTTTCAGGAAAT